>JANNIB010000345.1:0-9154 GCA_031404695.1 Acidobacteriota bacterium | reverse complement strand
CGCCCCAGATGAGCGAGTCGCCCCAGATGAGGGAGTCGCCCCAGATGAGCGAGTCGCCCCAGATGAGGGAGTCGCCCCAGATGAGCGAGTCTCCCCAGATGAGCGAATGTCCACGCACCGGGCTTTTCTTCACGATGTCCGTCTTCGCCGTCACTCCCCAGCTCGCGGGGAACAGGTCACTCACAGTCCGCGCCGGCAGCACCTGGCCGTCCTGCAGCGCGGTGGTCAGGTTCAGCTCGCCAGCACCCGCGCCCGTCAGACCAGCTTCCGGCATGAAGTCGGCCGAGGCCTGCAGCGCGAGCCGCACTCCCAGAGGCGTCAGACGCGGGTTGGCGTCAATCAGCAGCGCCACGGCGCCGCTCACGACCGCCGCCGCCTGGCTGGTGCCGCTGAGCGTCATGTAGGCGGTCTTGCCCTCGCCGGTGATGCGATCGGGGCGCGTCAGCGCCAGGGTCGAACCCTCGACGCCGGCCGCTGCGATCAGGCTGCCGGGCGCCGCCAGGTCGGGCTTCACCACGAAGTCGATCTGCGTGGGACCACGCGAGCTCCAGGGGGCCAGCGTGTCGTCACCGCGGTCGGCCGTGCCGTTGGCGCGCACCGCGCCCACCGTCAGGACGAAGGGCGAGTTGCCGGGCGAGGTCACGCTGCCGAGCACCGTCTTGCCGTCGGCCGTCTCGCCGCGGTTGCCGGCGGACGCTACCACCACGATGCCGGCCTTCACGGCGCGCTCGACGGCCTGGCCGAGCGGGTCATCCTTGTACGACTGGGTGACCGCCGTGCCGAGCGACATGTTGATGACGCGGATGTTGTACTGGCCGCGGTTCTCGATGGCCCAGTCCACCGCCTCGATGACGTCGGCCACCTGGCCGGAGCCGTCGTTGCCGAGCACGCGCAGGTTGATGAGGTGCGCGCCCGGCGCCATGCCGGCGTCGCCAGCGCCCTTCTTCTTCGTTCCCACCGCGTCGCCGGCCACCACACCGGCGATGTGCGTGCCGTGCCCGTAGCCGTCACGGCCGCGGCCGCGCCCGTCGCGCGTGAAGTCCACGCTCGCCACGACCTTGCCGGCGAGCGACTGATGGGCCGCGATGCCCGAATCGATGATGGCCACACCCACGCCGGCGCCGTTGACGGCGCCGAGCGTCGCGACCAGGCCGTTCAGCGCGGCGTCGGCACCGGTGGTCGCGGTCGTGAGCGCCATGTGCGACGTGACCACGGCATTGGCCGCCACCGACTTGACGTCGACGTCGGCGGCCAGGGCGTCGAGCTGCCCGGCCGGCACCTCGAGCACCACGCCGCGGCGAAGCCGCCGCTTCAGCTGCAGAGGATGGCGCGACAGCACGCGGCTGATCGTGGCATCGTCACCATCGACGATCACCTCGACGGTGCTGCGGTTGCCCTTGCGAATCTCGTCGGAGAGGTCCGTCGACAGCCGGGCGCGCCGGCCTTGTCCGGCGGCAAACGCCGGTGAGGCTATCGCGAGGGCAACAAGGACGGCGAGAAGACGGCTGGTCATGTGGGTGTGTCCTAATCCGGGGGGATTAGTGCTGATGCTGAACAAGGAGCGACTCGACCACGACGCGCTGCGAGCCACCGCGCGTGCGGATGGTCTGCAGAACCCCTTCACTGATGCGGTAGTAAACCGTCCGGCGCGACACGCCCAGAATCTCCGCGGCCCGCTCGATGGTCACGCTGCGTCCCAGTTGGGGAAGAGCCGATGAACTGGTCAGGTTCTGGGTGGTTTCCATAGCGAACTCCGCCGATATAGAAGGCAGAGCCGGTGCCAGAACCTCGGACGCGCCCGTGGCAGTGCCCGTAAGTAATTGCAAAAAAAGAAGTTGGTGGTCTAGGATGCCGGCACGTGGTGGCCCGTGGTTCTGACGAGCCGGTGGGCAACCTTTTGGCTCCGTCTGCACGCAATCCCACCGGTGCCGGGAATGCGTGCAGGCCATGCAAAAACAGGCCGAAAAACACATATCGAGACGATCGGCCAAGATCTTGGCCGGTGGGCCAACAAGTGAACCGACATTCGCGATTCCCCCTCGTCGCCGTCCTCGTGGTGGGCCTGTTCGGCACCTTCTGGTGGAGCAGCCGCAGCACGCCCGACCATTCCGAGTCGACACCCGTTGAACTGCCGCAACGCGGCGGGGTCCTCAGCGCCTCGTTGCGCCAGGAACCGCGGTCGTTCAACCGCCTCGTCTCGCGCGACTATCCCGTCTTGCTCACGTCGCTGCTGACTCAGGCGCGCCTGGTCCGCGTCAACATGGCCACCCACGAGCTCGAGCCGTGGCTGGCGGAAAAGTGGACGTCGTCGCCCGATGGCCTGGTCCATACGCTGACGCTGCGCGAGGGGCTGCGCTGGTCTGACGGCGTCCCGTTCTCGTCGGCGGACGTCGCGTTCACCGTCGCCGCCGTCTACGACCCGGCCGTGAAGAGCGTGCTGGCGAGCAGCCTCGAGGTGGATGGCGACCCGCTGACCGTGGCCACGCCCGACGCGCGCACGGTGGTCGTGACCTTTCCGCACCCCTTCGGCCCCGGCATCCGGCTGCTCGACAACCTCACGATCCTGCCGAAGCACAAACTCGAGGCCGCACTGGCTGGTGGCACGATGGCGACGGCATGGGGACCGGCGACGCCGCCTGCCGACATGGCCGGCATGGGCCCGTTCGTGCTGACGAAGTACGAGCCCGGCCAGCGCCTGACCTTCGCGCGCAATCCCAACTACTGGCGCACCGACGAGCGCGGCATCGGGCTGCCGTACCTGGACGGCATCGTGATCGAGATCGTGCCCGACCAGAACGCCGAGCTGCTCGGCCTCCAGGCCGGACGAATCGACATCACGCAGCAGCAGCTCCGCTCCGACGACTACGGCTCGGCCCGCGAAATGGAGCGCGCCGGCGCGCTGCGCCTGCAGGAAGTGGGCGTCAGTCCCGACCCTGACGTGTTCTTCTTCAACCTGCGGCCGGCCGCGTGGGCGAACGATCCACGCCGGGCGTGGATGTTCACCGACACCTTCCGCAAAGCGCTCAACCACGCCGTGGACCGTGAAGCCTACGCCAACACCGTGTTCCTCGGCGCCGCCGTGCCGGTGCACGGGCCGGTGTCGCCAGGCAACAAGGCGTGGTTCTGGCCCGACCTGCCGCGCTACGCCTTCGACCGCGAGAAGTCGGCGGCGCTGCTGGCCGAACTCGGCCTCGCCAATCGCGACGAGGATGCCTTTCTCGAAGACGCGGCCGGCACCGAGGCGCGCTTCACGCTCATC
Source organism: Acidobacteriota bacterium (assembly GCA_031404695.1). Lineage (GTDB taxonomy): Bacteria > Acidobacteriota > Vicinamibacteria > Vicinamibacterales > UBA2999 > CADEFD01. The sequence continues at coordinate 5,895 of JANNIB010000345.1, read as the reverse complement.
CACTACAAGGGCAACACGGCGATCGAGCGCGGGGCCCAGGTGCTGAAAGAGAGCTTCGAGCGGATCGGCGTGGCCATGGACCTGGTGCCACTCGAGCCCGGGGCGCTCATCGAGCGGATGCTCGCCGGCACCTTCGAGGCGATCTTCTTCAACTACCTCACGACCGATCCGGACCCGGCGATGCAGCGCGACTTCTGGTTGAGCAGCGGCAGCGGGCACATCTGGAACATCTCGCAGAAGACGCCGGCCACCGACTGGGAGCGCCAGATGGACGACCTGCTGAATCGGCTGGCGGCCGCGATCGATCCGGCCGAACGCCTGCGCCTCTTCCGCGAGGTGCAGCGCCTGTTCAGCGAGCACCTGCCGGCGATGTACTTCGCGGCGCCGCGCCTCTTCGTGGCGGTCGGTCCGCGCGTGCGCAACGAGACGCCAGGCGTGACCCGGCCGCAACTGCTCTGGAGCGCCGACACGCTGGCGGTGACCGCCGGCGCCGCCTCCACGAGCCGCTGATCGATGACGCTGGCGCGTTTTGCGGTGGGTCGCGTCGTGGGCGGGGCGGTCTTCGCCCTGGCTGTCGCGTCGCTCACGCTGCTGCTCGCCCGCAGCACCCCCGGCGGCGGCACCGAATTCGGCCTCGAGGCCACGCCCGACGAAATCGCGGCCCGCCGCGCGGAACTCGGGCTCGACCAGCCGTTCCTCACGCAGTACGTGCGCTGGCTCGCCGGGGTCGCGCGCTTCGACCTCGGCCGGTCGTCGCTGTTCGGACGGCCGGTCGCCAATCTCGTCGGCGAACGCGCCGCAAACACGGCCGTGCTGGCCGTTGCCGCCTTGATCGTCGCCACCGGCATCGGTCTGCCGCTGGGCCGCTTCGCCGGCGCCACCTCCGGCGCCGGCGCGCGTCTGGTGCGGACGGCGTCGCTGGCCGTGCTCTCGGTGCCGCCGCTGCTGAGCGCGCTCCTGCTGGTGTTTCTCGCCGCGCGCACCGGATGGCTGCCGGTGGGCGGCATGACCTCCGGCGGGCTCTCCGGCGCGGCGTGGTTCGCCGACCTGCTGCGCCATCTGCCGGTGCCCGTGCTCGCGCTGGCGCTGCCGCTCGCCGCCACGCTCGAACGCCTGCAGGCGCGGGCCATCGCCGATGCGATGGGCCGGCCGTTTGTGGCCGCCAGTCGCGCCCGCGGGCTCGCCGTGGGCGCTGCCGTGCGCGTGCACGCGTGGCCGGTCTCGCTGGCGCCCGTGCTCGGCAGTTACGGGGTGCTGGTCGGGGCGCTCTTCAGCGGGTCCTTCGTCGTCGAGATCGTGACCGCCTGGCCCGGTCTGGGCCGGCTGCTCTTCGACGCGCTCCGCTCGCGCGATGTCTGGCTGGTGGCCGGCTGCGGCGCCGCTGGCGCCGTCTCGCTCGCCATCGGCACGACGATTGCGGACATCGCGCATGCCGCCATCGACCCGCGCGTGCTGGAAGGACGCCGCGAATGAGGCGCGCGCTGGCGCTCGTCGCCGTGCTCGTGGCGGTGGCCCTCGGCGGCCCGCTGCTGGCGCCGTATGGAGCGGTGACCCGCTTCGAAAACCATCTGCACGCGCCGCCGATGCGCCTGCACGTGGATGGCACGGGCCTCTACACGCATCCGCTGCGCCTGGTCGATCGCCTCGAGCAGACCTTCGACGCCGACGCCACTCGACGCGTGGGCCTGCCATGGACGACGCCGATCGAGACGCCGGTGCTGCTGCTGGGCGCCGACGGACTCGGTCGGGATGTGCTGTCGCGCACGCTGCACGGCGCCCGCGCCTCGCTGGGCCTGGCGCTGGTCGCCACCTGTGGCACGCTGCTGCTCGGGGCGCTGCTCGGAGGCTGGGCCGGGATGGCCGGCGGCCTGGTCGAGCGCGCGGTGCTGAAGGCAGGCGACGTGCTGATGGTGCTGCCGGTGCTGTACGTCGTGGTCGCGCTGCGGTCGGCACTGCCGCTGGTGCTGCCGCTCTGGACCATCGTCGCCGTGCTGGCGTCGATCTTCGTCGTGCTCGGCTGGCCCCGCATCGCGCGCGGCGTGTGGGCCATCGTCCGCGTCGAAGCGCGGCAGGAACACGTGCTGGCAGCCATCGCCGTCGGCGCCTCGCGCTGGCGGGTCATGACGCGGCATCTGCTGCCGGCGTGCACCGGCTACCTCGCGGTGCAGACGGCGCTGCTGGTGCCGATGTTCGTGCTGGCCGAAGCGACCCTGTCGTATGTCGGCCTGGGGTTTCCCGACGGCGTGCCGAGCTGGGGCACGGCCCTCGCGGAGGCCGCCACGCTCTCGGCGATGACCCGCGCGCCCTGGACGCTCATCCCCGCGGTGGCGATATTTCTCGTCGTGCTGGCGACCAACGTGCTGCTCGAACCGGTCCGCGGCGGGGACGCGGCAGCGCTCGCGCGCTCGGGATAAACTCAAGCGCATGCCCGCGCTGTCCGGCCTTTACACCCCCATCGTCACGCCCTTCAAACACGATACCGTCGACGATGCGGCCATCCGCCGAAACGTCGAGCGCTACATGCAGACGCGCCTCACGGGGCTGGTCGTGCTCGGGTCGAACGGGGAAGCGGTGATGCTCGACGACTCGGAAGCCGAACGCGTCATCGTCGCCGCCCGCTCCGGCATGCCGTCGACGCGTCCGCTCATCGCCGGCACCGGCGCCGAATCCACCAAGGCCACCATCGCCGCCTGCATGCGCGCGGCGCGCGCCGGCGCCGATGCGGTGCTGGTGCGCACGCCGTCGTTCTTCAAGAACATGATGACCAGCGACGTCTACGTGCGCCACTACGTCGCCGTCGCCGAGGCGAGCCCGGTGCCGGTGCTCCTCTACAACGTCACGATGTACACCGGCGTGACGCTGCCGCCCGATGCGGTCGGGCTGCTGGCCGAACATCCGAACATCGTCGGCATCAAGGACTCGGGCAGTGATTTCGGTCTGCTCGCCGACTACATCGCGCGCTCGGGCCCGGAGTTCTTCGTGCTCGCGGGTAGCGGCGTCACCTACTTCTCGGGCCTGGTCGCCGGCGCGGAGGGCGCGATTCTGGCGCTGGCCGGCGTGGTCCCGGATCTGTGCGCCGATATTCTCGACCACGTGCGAGCAGGCCGGACGCTCGAGGCCCGCGCCATTCAGCGGCGGCTGACGCCGCTGGCGCGCACCATCGGCGGCCTGCACGGCGTGCCCGCGCTCAAGGCGGCGCTCGACCTGATGGGCTACGACGGCGGCCTGCCACGCGCGCCGCTCGGGCCGCCGCCGCCGTCGGTGGTTGAAGGGTTGCGGCGCACGCTGACCGACCTCGGTGTGCCGTTGTTGCAGCCGGCGCCTGTCGATGCCGACCCGGCCACCACCTGAGGAGTGCCCCCTCGGGGCGACACGCTGTCTCGTCCCCGCGGGCGCGACCACGAATCCCAGGTGTTTTTCGGCCTATCCGCCGGTTGCTGCCGCGGCCGATCGTGGTACGGCAGTTGCAGCCGGCGATCACGGAGGCTGATGTGATGCCGCGCTCCGCCACCGTCCGGCTCGTGTGTTCGTCCCGCCGCCTCGTCGCCGCTGCCACGGTGGCTTTCGTCGTCGCCTCAGCCGCCTGCGCCTCCAATCCGGTTACCGGGCGGCGCGAGGTCTCCCTCCTCAGCGAAGCGGAAGAGCTCGCCATCGGCCAGCAGGGCGATGCCGAGATCCGCCGCGAGATGGGCGTCTACCACGACCAGGACCTGCAGCGGTATGTCAGCGGCATCGGCGAGCGTCTGGCGTCGGTGTCGCACCGGCCATCGCTGCCGTGGACGTTCACGATCGTGGACGTGCCGGCCGTGAACGCCTTCGCGCTGCCCGGCGGCTACATCTACGTCACGCGCGGACTGCTGGCGCACCTCGGCGACGAATCGGAGCTGGCCGGCGTGCTCGGCCACGAGATCGGGCACGTCACCGCCCGGCATGCCTCGCAGCAGTACACGCGCAGCGCCGGCGGCTCGATCGGCGTGCTGCTGGCGAGCATCTTCGTGCCCGGCGTGGCGCCGTTCGGCGACCTGGCGTCGGCCGGTCTCGGCACCCTCTTCCTCAAGTACGGCCGCGACGACGAGCTCGAGTCCGACCGCCTCGGCGTCGAATACGCCGCCAAGGCCGGATGGGATCCCGAGAGCGTCCCGCGCTTTCTCACCACCCTGTCGCGGCTCGACGGCATGAGCGCGCGCGGCATTCCCAACTGGCTCTCGACGCATCCCGATCCCGGCTCACGCGTGGTCAAGGCGGCGCCGGTGGCGGCCGGCCGGACCGACGGCGCCCGCGAGCGCAACCGCGAGGAGTTCCTGCGGCGACTCGAGGGCCTGACTTACGGCGACGATCCGTCGGAAGGCGTCGTGCTGGCGCACCGCTTCGTGCATCCGGAACTGCGCATCGCGCTCGACTTCCCGGAAGGCTGGGAGGTGCAGAACTCGAGCGAGCAGGTGATGGCGCAGCTCGACGGCGAGAAGGTGCTGATGCTCATGCGGGTGGCGGCGGAGGCGCGCGGCGCGTCGCTGGCCGACGGGGCGAAGCGTCACATGCGCGGCCTCGGCTTCACGCTCGAGCAGGGCGCCATCGAGCAGGTAGGCGCGCGTGATGCCTTTGTCGGCGTCTACCGCGGCAAGGCGAAGGAGATCGGCGCGGTGCGCATCCGCGCGGCGCACGTCACCATCGGCCGCCAGGTCTACTTCGTGGGCGGCGTGGCGCCCGAGGCGGAGTTCGCGCGGATGGACCCCGAGTTCGAGCTGACGGTGCGCTCGTTTCGCGAGCTGTCGGGCGCCGAGGCGTCGCGCATCCGTCCCAACCGCGTGACGCTGTACGTGGCGAAGGCGGGCGACACCTGGCAGGGCATCGCGCAGCGCGCCGGACGCGGGCTGGTGTCGTCCACGCGCCTGGCGCTCATGAACGGCTTCGCCGTCAACACCCAGCCGCCCGCTGGCACCCAGCTCAAGATCGTCGCCGAAGGCTGAGCGGCCGGCCCTCGCGCGGGCTCTATAATCGTGCGCGGATGGCGCGCCGCTCCCGCTTTCGCTGGTCCCGCTGGCTCCTCGGCGCTGTCGGCGTGGGCTTCGCCTGCATCTCCTGGCTCTACCTGACGCTGCCCGACGTGCGCGTGCTGGCGACCACCAATCCCGAGACCACCGCCTTCATCGAGATCCGGCGCGATGAAGCCCACGACGCCGGGAAGAGCTTCACGCTGCGCCGCCGCTGGGTGCCGTACGGCCGCATCTCGAACCATCTGAAGCGCGCCGTGATCGTGGCCGAAGACAGCGCGTTCTTCGAGCACGAGGGCCTCGACTACCAGCAGATCCGCGAGTCGATCGAAGACAGCCTCGAAGACGGCGGCGCCATCCGCGGCGCCAGCACGATCACCCAGCAGCTCGCCAAGAACCTCTACCTGTCGGAATCGCGCAACCCCACCCGCAAGCTCAAAGAGCTCATCATCACGCGCCGCCTCGAAACGGCGCTCAGCAAGCGGCGGATCTTCGAGATCTACCTGAACTCGATCGAGTGGGGCGATGGCATCTTCGGGTGCGAGGCCGCGGCCCGCGCCTACTTCGGCAAGAGCGCCGCCGACCTCGGCGCGTCGGAAGCCGCGCTCATGGCCGGCGCCATCATCAACCCGCGCGTGCACAGCCCGGGAAAGCCCACACGTCGCCTGCTGCGCCGGCAGCAGATCATCCTCGGCCGGATGGGACGTGCGACGCCGCCCGCCGAGGCGCCGGTCGCCACGCCCGCGCCGGTTGCGGTGCCGCCTCCGAGCCCGCCCCCGCCGCCGTCGTAGACGCGCCCGGCCTCAGCGCACGCGCCGGGCGCCGACGAAGCGCCGTTGCCAGTAGGGCAGGGTGAGGCGTTCCACCCGCACCACGCCGCGGCTGCTCGGCGCATGCACGAACT
>JANNIB010000344.1:0-26364 GCA_031404695.1 Acidobacteriota bacterium | reverse complement strand
CTTCACCGGGCGCCCGGTCGTCGCCAGCGGCGTGAAGATGCCGGCGAAGGTGCCACCGCCTCCGCCGAATCGCCGAACCAGCGCGTGTCGGCGCGCGGCGGCGTCGGTAGGCCCGCGGTCAACTTCATCGTCTTCAGCACGTTCTCGAGGCCGGTCACGAGCGCGGCGATCGACGCCTCGTTTCGCTGGCCGTTCTGCCCGATCTCGGCGAGCACGGTCGGCTTGCCGTCGGCCACCGCCTGGCGGTTGAGCGAGCGGCCGTTGACGACGTTGCCGAAGCCCAGGGCCAGCGACATCGCACGGGCCTGCGCGTACTGCGCCCGGGCCAGCGGGCCGCCGTAGGGCCCGGCAAAGGGCTCCATCCACTCCGCGCCGTCGCCCCCGTGCAGCTCGATGTGCAGATCGCAGCGGCGAATCACCTCGGTCGTGATGGTCCAGGCGATACGCTCGGCCTGCGTGCCATCGGCCTTGCCGGGGAACACCCGGTTGAGGTTCTTGCGGTCGAACGGATTGACGTAGGGCACGGCACCGGCAGGTCGAGGTCGGCGCGCTGGCCGGCAACCACGGCGGTGCCGCCGATGACAAACGGCGGGCGGGGCTGGGCGCCCGCCAGGGCCGGCGTGACAGCCAGGGCGACGAGCAGGGCGGCGGCGCCGGGATGTCTGATCAGCATGCGCACGACTCCGGATCGAGATTCTACCGAGCCCGGCTGTTTTGACGCCCCTCGATGTGTGACGTAAGATCGCGGTCCCGTCATCTACCCGTGTTCGTGCATGTGATCCGTCTGCTCGTCGCCGCCCCGCTCGTTGCGCTGCTTGGCGCCGCGATGGCGCTCGGCGCGTGGCCCGACGGCGACGTCACCAGCCGCGATCGCGAACTGGTGGCGCGGCTGACCCGGGGCGGCGTGCAGCGCTTCGAAACCGACGGCGGGCACTGGAGCGCCGACGCGGTCGATTCCTGCGACCCCTCCTCCGCCGTCCTCGCGCTGGCCGCCGGCTCGCGAGCGGCCACCGCGTCCGCACCCGTCCGCGCGCTACCTGCGCCGTCGCTCAGCACCATGCTGGACGTCAACACCACGCGCCATTCGGCCGGGCAACTCGCCGCGCCGCCGGCGCGCGGTCGCGCCCCGCCCCTCCTCTAGCCCGCGCTTCCGTCTTGTGTCGTCCCACGAGCCGCGTCACTCGCGGTGTGGGTCCCGGGGCCGTCCGGTCCGATGGCCGGTGGCTTCTTGTCAGGGAAGGCCTCGCGCAATGCATCACCAGCCGTCGATGTTCGGATACCCCAAGGAGGACGCCGTTGCCGGCGTCGTCGTCTTCCTCGTCGCCCTGCCGCTGTGCCTGGGCATTGCCGTGGCGTGCGGCGTGCCGCCGGTGTCTGGACTCGTCGCCGGGATCTGCGGCGGCCTCATCGTGCCGTGGATCAGCCGGGCGCCGCTGTCGGTCACCGGCCCGGCCGCCGGCCTGACCTCGATCGTGCTGGCCGAGGTCACACACCTGGGCGGTATTCCGCCCTTCCTCACCGCGGTCATCATCGCCGGCGGCCTGCAGTTCCTGCTCGGGGTGATCCGCGCCGGCCGCTTCGCCGCGCTCGTGCCCTCGGCCGTCATCAAGGGGATGCTGGCCGCCATCGGCATCACGATCATCTGGAAGCAGTTGCCCGTGGCGTTTGGTGTCACCGGCGGCCTGACCGACATCCCGAGCCAGTTCCATCAGGGCGCCACCCTCATCGCGCTGGTGTCGCTCGCCGTGCTCTACGGCTGGAAGCACACGCCGCTGGCGAAGTTCAAGCTCATCTCGCCGGCGCTCATCGTGGTCGTGCTCGCCAGCGTGCTGGCGAAGGTGCTGGAAGGCGCTGGCATGGCGCTCGAGCCGAGCCAGTACGTCGAGGTGCCGCTTGGCGGCATCGGCGCGCTGTGGGCGGCGATGCCGCGTCCCGACATGGCGGGTTTCGTGAATCCCGCGGTGTGGGTGGCCGGCGCCACCGTCGCCGTCGTCGCCAGCATCGAGACGCTGCTGTCGGTGCAGGCCGTGGACCGGCTCGACCCGCTGAAGCGCCACAGCCCGGCCGATCGCGAACTGCTCGCGCAGGGCACGGCCAATGCCGTCTCGGGCTTCCTGGGCGGCCTGCCCGTCACCGGTGTCATCGTCCGCAGCGGCGCCAACGTCGCGGCCGGGGGCCGCGAACGGATGTCGGCGCTGGTGCACGGCGTGCTGCTGCTGGTGGCGGTCGTCTTCGCCGGCGCGCTCCTCAACCAGATTCCGCTGGCCACCCTGGCGGCGGTGCTGATCCAAGTGGGCCTCAACCTCTGCAAGCCGGCCCTCTTCACGTCGCAGGTGAAGCTCGGCATCACGCAGTTGCTGCCCTTCGCGATCACGATCGGCGCGGTGCTGGCGCTCGACCTCCTGAAGGGGGTCATCGTCGGCATTGTCATGGGCGTCGTGTTCGTGCTCGCCGAGAATGCACGGCGGGCGGTGGTGGCCGAAAAGGACGTGCACGGCGTGTGGCGCATGCGCTTTCGCCGCGACGGCACCTTCGTGTCGAAGCCCGGCATCGTGGCCGTGCTCGATCAGGTGAAGGACGGCGAAGAAGTGGTCATCGACGGCAGCGGCGAGTACATCGATCACGACGTCAAGGAAGTGCTCGCCACCTTCGCCGCCGACGCCGCCCACCGCCACATCAAGCTGACGCTGGTCGGCATCGACATGACCCTCGCGGCTGCCGGCGGAGGCCACTGACGTTGACGGCCCACGGCACCGCGGCGTCCGACGATCCTATCGATCGCGCCCTCGCCAGCGCGCACGGCGTGCTGCCCGATCAGGGGCCGATTGGCGTCTTCGTCCATCACAACACGCTGCACGCCTTCCAGCACCTGTCGTTCCATGACGGCGTACAGGCCGGCGCGGCGCTGCTCGGCGCGCGCCCCTATCTGAGCCTCGCCGAGTTCCGCGAGGCCCACGGCAGCGGACGCATCGCCGACGCCGATGTGACGCTCGAGATCGCCCGCGCGCTCGGCGCTCGCGGTGACGCGCCGGTGCTGGCGGCCCTGACGCGCGCCGGGTTGTGGCACACGCTGCTGACCGCCGATTGCGACACCGCCGCCGACGACGCGCACGGGCTGGCGTTTGCGGTCGAAGCCGGCACCGCGGTGGAAAGCCGCGACCTGCCTCGGTGGCAGGCGGCGGTGGCGCGGGTGACCCGCGGGCCGCGGCCGGCCGGCGCCCCGCCCCCGGCACCACAACGCCACCGCGACGTGCTGGTGGCGGCTGGCGCCGACGACACCGACGTGCCGGTGCACGCCGAACTCGTGCGCCTCGGCTCCGGCTTTCTCGACCACGGTCAGGCCGCCATGGCGCTGCCGGCGCGTGAGCGGGGCTTCCTGCCGGCCGTCGCCGCGCTCTATGCGGCCGGCGCCGCGCCGCCACGCGCCTGCCGCGGCGTCGAGATCGACATGCGACGCGTAGCCGCAGAAATGCGTCCGGCCCGCCAGGTGATTACCCACGCACTCGCCGCGCTCGGCGTCACGGGCGATGCGGTCGAACCGTGGCTCGGTGCGACCGCGCGCGCGCTGGCCGGCTGGGCCGGCATGTTCGCGCGCCTCGAGCGTCAGCCCGGTGACCATCCGGGCGGACCGCCGACCTCGCTCGAAGACTTCCTCGCCGTGCGCCTGCTGCTCGAACAGCACGCCGTGACGCGCGCGGCGGCAGCGGCCGGACTGCCCCACGACTGGAAGGCGCTGGCATCGCGCCTGCCCGCCGAGCCGCCGGTGGCGGTGCCGCTGGCCGCCTCGCTGCTCTGGCATGTCTCGAAGGCGGCCGGGCTGACGAGCGAAGCGGTCGCCACCCTCGACGACATTTCACTGGCCGGCCTGTGGGACGAATGCCGCGCCTGCGACGACCTGACACGCCGGCGGATCCACCAGGAAGCCTACGAGCGCACCTATCGGCGCGCGGTGCTCGATGCGCTGGCCGCCCGGCGCCGGATGCCGCCGGCCGTCCCCGACGCCCGTCCGCGCGCGCAGATGGTCTTCTGCATCGACGAGCGCGAGGAATCCATCCGCCGCGCGGTCGAGGAACAGCATCCGGGCTTCGTGACCTACGGCGCGGCCGGGTTCTTCGGCGTCGCCATCGACTACCAGGGCCTCTACGATCGCGAGCCCGCCGCCTACTGCCCGGTGGTGGTGACGCCGGGACACGAGGTGTACGAGCAGCCGATCTACACCGCCCTCAGCTGGCACGCGCTGCGCAAGAGCCTGCGCGACGGCTGGCTCACCTGGATGCGCACATCGGGCGCGGCCTCGCGCACGCTCACCGGCGGCGCCGGACTGTCGTTCCTGCTCGGACCGGTGGCGGCGGTGCGGACGGTGGCGCGCATCGTCGCACCGCGCGCCTCGCTGCGTTTCAGCGATCGGGTCAAGGCCACCCTCGCCCCGCGCCCGGCGACGAAGCTCTCGACCGTGCGCCTCGGGGCGCTGGCGGCGCCGGCCGACGGCGGCAAGCCGGTCGGCTTCTCGCTGCAGGAGGCGGTGGACCGCGTCACCGCGACGCTCACCAACATCGGCCTGACGTCGGCCTTCGCGCCGATTGTGGTCTTCCTCGGGCACGGCTCGACCAGCCTCAACAACCCGCACGAGTCGGCCCACGACTGCGGCGCCTGCGGTGGCCGCCGCGGCGGCGCCAACGCGCGGCTGTTCGCCGACATGGCCAATCGTCCGGACGTGCGCGACGGGGTCCGTCAGCGCGGCATCGACATCCCGGCCGACACCTGGTTCATCGGCGCGCTGCACGACACCGCCGACGACAGCGTGCGCTACTACGATCTCGACGCGCTGCCGGGGTCGCTGGTGGCGCCGTTCGAGGAGGCCTTCACCGCGCTCGAACGCGCCCGCCGCGAGAACGCGCTCGAGCGGTGCCGGCGCTTCGACGACGCGCCGCTCACCCTCGATCCCGAGGCCGCGCTCGAGCACGTCGAAGGGCGCTCGTCGCACCTGGCGCAGCCGCGTCCAGAATACGGCCACTGCACCAACGCGATCTGCATCGTCGGCCGGCGCGCCCTCACCCGTGGCCTGCACTTCGATCGGCGCGCCTTCCTCGTCAGCTACGACCCGACCATCGACCCGACCTACGGCGTGGTCGAGCGCATTCTCGCCGCCGTCGGCCCGGTAGGCGCCGGCATCAGCCTCGAGTACTACTTCTCGTCGGTCGACAACGAACGCTTCGGCTGCGGCACCAAGCTGCCCCACAACGTCACCGGCCTGATGGGCGTGATGAACGGGCATCAGGGCGATCTGCGCACCGGACTGCCGCTGCAGATGGTCGAACTGCACGAGCCGATGCGCCTGCTGATCATCGTGGACGCCACGCCCGAGGCGCTGCTCGCGGTGGCGGGCCGTCAGGCCGAAGTCGCCGAGCTGGTCGTGAACCGATGGGTGCAGCTGGTGTCGATGCATCCCGACACCGGCGCGCTCATGGTCTTCGAAGACGGCGGCTTCGTGCCCTACGAGGCCGAGCCGACGCTGCTCCCGGTGGTCGAGCGGTCGCGCGAGTGGCATCAACGCACGCGCGCGTTCGTGGGCCCGGCGCTGGTGCGACGGGCGCTGCCGGCCTCGATCGTCGGACCGGGCCACCACGGCGGGGCCGGAGAGCTGGCGACGGCATGACAGTGGTCCCGATCTGCCTTGGCCTCGCGCTGCTGGCGCCGATCGCGTCGGCGCTGGTGGTGGGCCTGCGGGTCCTGCTCGGCGATGGACGGCCGTCCGAACGGCTGGTGGCGCGTGTCATCGGCGCCGGCCTCGGACTGTCGGTGGTGGGCGGCCTGGCGCTGGTGGCCGCCGCCGTCGGGCTGACCGGGGATCCGGTGCGCGGCGATCTGGAGTTCGGCGACTGGCTGCGGATCGGCGACTTCGTCATCCCGGCGGTCATCCGCATCGACCGCATCTCGCTCACGATCTCGCTCTTCTCGTCGCTGCTGACGGCGCTCATCGCCCGCTTCTCCCGCACCTACCTGCACAAGGAACCGGGGTTCGTCCGCTTCTTCACTCTGCTCGGCGTCTTCGCCACCGGCACCCAGCTGGTGGCGCTGGCCGGCGCGCTCGAGCTGTTCTTCGCCGGCTGGGAGCTCATCGGCATCTCGTCGGCGTTTTTCATCGGCTTCTTCCACGAGCGCGACGAGCCGGTGCGCTCGTCGATCCGGGCGTTTGCGACCTACCGTCTGTCGGATGCGGGCCTGCTCATCGCCACCGTCGCCACCTTCGAGCTGCTCGGCTCGGCTCGCTTCTCGGCGCTCAACGGCGCTGTCAACCTGCCGGCCGGCGAAGCCACCACCCTGGCGCTGCTATTCCTGCTGTCGGCGATGGGCAAGTCGGCGCAGCTGCCCTTCTCGGGCTGGTTGCCGCGCGCGATGGAGGGGCCGACGCCCTCGAGCGCGCTCTTCTACGGCGCGGTGTCGATTCACGCCGGCCTGTTCCTGCTGCTGCGGGTCTGGCCGGTCTTCGAAGTGTCGCCGGTGGCGCGCGTCATCGGCGTGGTCGTCGGCCTGGCGACGGCGTTTTATGCGGCGGCGGTCGTGCGCGTCCACACCGACGCCAAGGGCGCCCTCGCCCACGCCACGCTGGCCCAGGTCGGCCTCATCCTGGCGGAGATCTGTCTCGGCTGGACGACGCTGGCGCTGGTGCATCTGGTGTGCCACGCCTTCCTGCGCCTCGGGCAGTACCTGAAGGCGCCGAACATGATTCACGACTCGCATCGCGAGGGCCACGCGCACCCGCATCCGGGCTGGCTCGATCGCCGGTCGCCGCGCCTGGCGGCGCGCCTCTATGCGGCGTCGCTGCATCGCCTGCGGCTCGACGATCTCATCGACACGATCTTCGCGCCGGTGCTGGCGCTGGCCCATGCGCTCGACCGCGCCGACCGCTGGCTGCGCCGGACGCTGTCACTCGAGGAGCGCCAGTCGTGACGCCGCTGGTGGCCTCGGCGCCGTGGGAGACGCTGGTGGTGTGCCTGCTGCTGTTCGCCGCGCCCACCGTGGCCGTGCTCCACCGGCCCGCATGGTGGCTGCTGGCCGGCATGGCGGCGAGCATCACGGCATCGCTCTTCGCCTCCGACGGCGCCACGGCGTACTTCATCGTGGCCGGCGGCGCGCTGCTGCACGCCACGCACGCCTGGCGCTGGAGCCGCACCGGCGCGGTCACCCTGGTCGTGGCGGCGCTGGTCACTGCCGCAGCCGCGGCGGCCATTCAGGGTGGCTCGCTCACGACTGCCTTCCTGCTCTCGGCCGGCGCCATCGCGCTGCGCACCGGCATCCTGCCGCTGCACGGCGGCGTCGCCAGCCTGTGCGACCGCGCGCCGGTCGTCCACACGCAGCAGATGTCGTCCACCATCGCGCTGGTGTTCCTGCACCTGCGCTACGTGGACCACGACGTGGCGGTCACCGCGTTTGCGCCGTGGCTGGTCACCTACGGTGCGACCGCCTGCGTGATGGCGGCCCTGATGACCGTCGTGCAGCGGGACCTGCGCGGCTTCTACCGGGGCACCACCGCCATGCATGGCGGCATGCTGATGGCGGCGCTCGGGGCCGCGGCGATCGGCAACTTCGCGGCGGCGCTGCTGGTGGCGGTCACCGTCGGCCTGGCGCTCGGCGGCCTCGGCATGATGATCACGTCGCTCGAAGAGCGCGTCGGCCCGGTGGACTATCAGGGGCCCGGCGGACGCGCCGGCGCGTTCCCGGTGCTGGCCGCCTGCTTCATCTTCTTCGGCGGCGCCGGCGTCGGGTTGCCGGGCACGGCCGGCTTCGTCGCCGACGATCTGCTGCTGCACACGCTCTGGAGCCAGAGCCCGAGCGCCACCGTGGCCGTCATCCTCGCCAGCGCGCTGCTGGCGGTGGCAACGCTGGTCGCCTACTCACGCACGTTCCTGGGCCGAACGACGGTGTCGCGGGCACCGGATCTCGCAATCCGCGAACGCGCGGTCGCGGTGCTGCTGCTCACGCTGCTGGTCGTGCTCGGCGTGGCGCCCGACCTGCTGCTCGGCCCGGCCGACGCGTTCCTGAGCGCGACCGTGCCCGGCGGACTCTGAACGAACCTGCCGCCAATCGATCGACTTGTCTCGTGATGTCACGCCGGGCGTGGCAATTTGTCGGGGGCGCTTGGCCGGCGTCGACGGGCTGCGCTAAAGTCTTACCGCCCATGCCCTGTACGCCTCACGTCTATGCCCTGATTCCCGCACGCCGGTGGATCGCCGCTCTCGTCGTCACCCTGTCAGTGCCCGGATCGCTCGTCGCGCAGACATCCACGCCCTCGCCGCCCACGGTCACGGCCGGCAAGCTGGCCGATGGACAGCCCCCCCCGACCATCGACGGCAAGGTGGACGACGCCGCCTGGCAGGCCGTCGCGCCGCATACGACGTTCACGCAGCAGGACCCGCGACTCGGGGAGCCCGCGACCGAGCGCACGGAAGTCCGGCTGCTGCTCAGCAGGACCCACGTCTACGCCAGCTTCGTCTGCTTCGACCAGGACCCGTCGAAGATCATCATGTCGCAGGCCCGGCGCGACGCCTCGCTGGCCGAGACCGATTCGGTGATCGCCATCTTCGACACCTTCAACGACAGCCAGAACGCGTTCGTGTTCGGCACCAACCCGCTCGGGATCGAATACGACGGCCAGGTGGCGCGTGAAGGTCAGGCGGGCGGCATCACGTTCGGCGGCGGCGCCGCCGGCACGCAGCGTGGCGGCATCAGCGCCTTCAACCCCAACTGGGATGGCGATTGGGTCGTGCGCGCCTCGGTCACCGAACGCGGCTGGGAAGCCGAGATGGCCATCCCGCTCAAGACCCTGCGCTACGCCACCGGCGACAACCAGACGTGGGGCTTCAACGTGCTCCGCAACATCCGCCACAAGAACGAACAGGTTTACCTGGCGGAGATTCCGCGCGGCTTCGACATCTACCGCATCTCGCTCGCCGCCAAGGTGCCGGGCCTGTCGCTGCCCAACCGCCGCGACGTCAAGATCATCCCCTACGTGCTCGGCTCGTCGAACAAGGACTTCACGCGGGCGACCGACCAGGTCGACACCACGGGCAACATCGGCGTCGACCTCAAGTGGGGCGTGCGTCCGAACCTCACCCTCGACGTCACCGCCAACACCGACTTCGCGCAGGTGGAAGCCGACGAAGAGCAGGTCAACCTCACTCGCTTCGACCTGTTCTTTCCCGAAAAGCGGCCGTTCTTCCTCGAGAACGCCACCACCTTCCAGTTCGGCCAGCCGCAGGCGGTCGACCTCTTCTTCTCGCGGCGCATCGGCCTGTCGGGCGCGGCTGGCACACTGCTGCCGATCGACATCCTGGCCGGCACCCGCCTCTCCGGCAAGGTGGCCGGCTCGTGGAACGTTGGCCTGCTCAACATCCAGACCAACGACGCCACCGACCAGAGCGGCCGCCTGCTCTCGCTCGACACCAACTTCACCGCGCTACGCGCGCAGCGTGAGATCGGCCGCTCGAGCTATGGCGGGATCTTCGTCGGCAAGTACGTGACCAGCGACCCAAAGGGCACCACCTTCAACAAGTGGAACCGCGCCTACGGCGTCGATGCCAACTGGCAGGTCTCCGAGGGCCAGCGGATCTCGACGTATCTCGCCCGCACCGACACCCCGGAAACGACCGACAACGCCCGGGGACCGCGCGGCAGCGACTGGTCGGCCCGCGGCTTCTACGACTTCCGCAACCGGCTGTGGCAGCTCGGTGGCGGCGTGACCCGCGTGGGTCAGAACTTCAACCCGGAAGTGGGCTTCCTGCCGCGGCGCAACTTCATCCGCCCCGAGATGCGCGTCTTCTTCCAGCCGCAGCCGACGCGGCCGAAGTGGATTCGCCGCGTCGCGCCGCACATCTCGGCCAATGCGTTTTACGACGCCGATGAAGTGGTGAAGGGCGCCGGATGCAAGCTGCAAACCGCGTTCTGGCACGTCCATCCGTTTGAGATCCAGCCGATGCAGGGCGGCCGCTTCGGATGGTTCTTCGATGTGAACAAGGACAACCCGGTGGCGCCGTTCCAGGTCTACAACCGCGACGGCAAGCGGGTGGTGATTCCCGCGGGCGATTACACCTGGACCCAGCACGCGTTCGAGTACTTCCACAATCCCAGTGCCGCCGTGACCGGCACGGTCCGCTTCCGCGTCGGCGAGTACTACGACGGCGATTTCAACGCCATCGAGCTGACGAGCGACTACCGCTTCACGGCCCGCCTCACCGCGAGCGTCGGCTGGACCCGGCAGGACATCCGCCTGCCTGGGGCCGGCCGGTCATTCGTCGCCAATCTGGTGCCGATCAAGACGACGATCGCCTTCACGAATCTGGCGAGCCTGTCGCTGCTGGCGCAGTACAACGGCCAGAGCGGGCAATATTCCGCCAACGCCCGCCTGGCGCTGCTCAACCGCTCTGGCACCGGGCTGTTTGTCGTCTACAACGACCGGCGAGACGTGCTCGACTCGACCTCCTACGACACGGTGGGCCGGTCGCTGGTGGTCAAGTTCACGCGCCTGTTCGATTTCTAAGGCCGGGGCTCGGAAGGCGGGGCTTGCAATCGTTCCACGAGCAGCCGTTACGGCGCGCCGCTCACGGCAGGATGGTGACTCGTGGGACTGATTCTCTCGCTCCTCGTCGGTGCCGTCGTCGGCTGGCTGGCCAGCCTGGTCATGAAGACGAACGCGCAGATGGGCGCGCTCATGAACATCGTCGTCGGCATCGTCGGCGCCTGGCTGGGCGGCGTGCTGGCCGGCATGCTGGGGTTTGCTGCCACCACGACGGCGGCCTCGCTCATCGTCAGCATCATCGGCGCGTGCCTGCTCATCGCCCTGCTGAAGGCGGTCAAGGTCTTGAAGTAGGCGCCGCGGGGACCCGGCACACGAAGCTCGACGCCTCGTCGATGCTGCCCGCGCCGCTGTAGGCGGTCACGGCCGGGTGCGGGCACAGCGGCCGGCTGCGCACCGTCACGCCCTTCTCCACCCGCGAGGCGATGACCTGGCGCGGCGCCTCGCCCTGCTCCACCCAACGCTCGAGCACGCTCAGCATGTCGAACTGGTCCACGCCGGGACCACCCGAGCAGTGGTGCATGCCCGGCACGAAGTAGGTGCGCGTGAAGGCGTCAGCCGCGGCCTGGCCGCCGACGATTCTGGTCATGCGCTCGATGTAGTCGAGCGTGCCGAGGGCGCTGATGCCGGGGTCGGCCCAGCCGTGATACACGAGCAGTTTGCCGCCGGCCTTGCGGAATGGCCGCAGGTCAGCGTCGGTCGGGCTCAGGATCTCGGCCATGGTCTTGAGGCGCGGCAAATCCTGCGGATAGCGGAACGTGCGCCACGAGAAGCTTGGCGCGTCGTCTTCGAGCGCCAGGAAGCGGAAGTTCGCGTCGGCCAGCGCGTAGCCGCTCGGTGCGCGGGCGCCGAACCCCAGCGTGCCATCCGGCTGGGCCACCGGCGCGTCGTTGCCGGTGATCCAGCCGCGCCAGCCGCTGGCCCCGCCTTCGTGCCCCCTGGGGAACGGCGGCGCGTAGTAGTGGCCCGACGCGTCTTTGAGGCCCGCGTAGATCGTCTGCACGGTGGTGACCTGCGCGCGAGTGAGACAGGACGCGTCGTCGGCGCGGGTGCACACGAGGTTCTCGGGCCTGAAGTCGCACGGCCGCGGATCCGAGATGAGCCCGTCCACCAGGCCGTCCTTGCCGTCGCACGCGGCCAGCGTGGCCTTGGACAGCAGCTCGATCTTCTCGACCGGCACGTAGTTTTCGGGCTTGGCGAGCAGCTGCTGGAAGAAGACCGCGCGGCCCACCTGCATCGGCGTGCCGGTAGCGGGGTCGCCGGCAATCACGCCGTCGAAGTCGGTGGGATAGCGCTGCACTTCCATCATCGCCTGGCGTCCGCCGTTCGAGCAGCCGTTGAAGTAGGCGTGCGCAGGCAGGCGTCCGTAGAACGACGTGGTGAGGGCCTTGGCCGCAACCGCCGTCACGTGCGTGCCGCGATGGCCGTAGTCGATCTCCTTGGCGCGGTTGGCGCCCCAGGTGGCGTCGCTGCTGACATGACCCGTGTCGGTGGACGCCGACGCGTAGCCGCGTTCGAGGCCGCTGGCGAGCGAGCCGATCGAACCGCCGAGTCCGCCGACGCCCTGGAAGTAGTACTTGCCGTTCCACGACGCCGGCAGCGCCAGACGGAAGTTGACGGTGTTGCCGGGCGACACCACATGGCCATCGACTCTGCAATGCGCCGGCTGGCCGCCGGCCGCGTCGACCTGCGCCGCCGCGGTGATCGTCGTGCCGGCAGGGGCGCCGCGCTGCAGCGCCGCGACCTCGCAGGAGGCGCGTGCGGCCGGAGCCGCTGACTGCGCGTGCGTGAGAACCAGGGCGCCGAGCGCGCCCACAAATGTCAGACCGGCGCGACGCATGCGATCCTCCCGGATTCGATCAGACCGACAACGTCGGCGGCGGCTCGCGGAACTCGCCTTCCCACTTGGCCACGACCACCGACGCCAGGCAGTTGCCGATGACGTTGGTCATCGTGCGGCCCATGTCCATGATCGCGTCGACGCCGAGGATGAGGGTCACGCCCTCGAGCGGCAGGTTGTAGCTGGCCAGCGTGGCGGCCAGGATGACGAGCGAGGCGCGCGGCACGCCGGCTACGCCCTTGCTCGTGAGCATCAGCGTGAGCAGCATCGTGATCTGCTGGCCCACGGTCAGCTCCACGCCTGCGGCCTGGGCCACGAACACGGCCGCCAGCGACAGGTAAAGCGTGCTGCCGTCGAGGTTGAAGCTGTAGCCGAGCGGCAGGATGAACGAGACGATGCGGCGCGGCACCCCGAACGCCTCCACGCACTCCATCGCGCGCGGCAGCGCCGCTTCCGACGAGGTGGTCGAGAAGGCGATGAGCGCCGGTTCCTTGATGGCCTTGAGGAAGCCGATGACAGGGATGCGGAACATCAACATCACCGGCAGCAGCACGAACCCGAAGAACACGAAGAGCGCCACGTAGAGCGTCAGCACCAGGTAGCCGAGGTTCCACAGCACGCCGAGGCCGCTCGACCCGATGGTGTAGGCCATCGCCGCGCCGACGCCGAACGGTGCGTAGAGCATCACGATGTTGGTGACCTTGAACATCGCCTCGGTGAGCGACTCGCACCACTGCAGCATCGGCTTGCCCTTCTCGCCCACCATGCCGAGACCGATCGCGAAGACCATGCTGAAGACCACGATCTGCAGGACGTCGCCGGTGGCCATGGCTTCGATGATCGAGGTGGGCACCATGTGCAGGAAGATCTGGTCCCAGGTCTGCGCGGTGGCGCTGATCGGCGGCGCCCCGGCCGCCGGCGGCAGCGCCAGCCCGACCCCCGGCTTCATGATGTTCACCGAGAAGAGCCCGATGAGGAGCGCCAGCGTCGTGACGACCTCGAAGTAGATCATCGCCCGCAGGCCCATGCGGCCCACGTCCTTGAAATGCCCGGCGCCGGCGATGCCGGCCACCAGCGTGCCGAAGAGCAGCGGCGCGATGATCATGCGGATCATCCGGATGAAGATCTGGCTGAACGGCCGGATGATGTCGGCCCACCGCGGGTCGGTGATGCTGATGATGTAGCCCACGATCAGCCCGACCACGAGGCCGATCATGATCTGGGTGGTGGGCGACAAACGGGGTGTGGAGGCGGGCACAGCGGAAGACGACACGCCGGGATTGTATTACGGGGACGGCTGGTTTCGATGCGACGGCGTCGTTCCGGTGGCGCCAGGCCGGCCCGCCCCGCCGTTCCTGCTATCGTGTGCGCACCGTGTCCAGCCCGCCGTCTCCGCCCTCGCCCGACCCGCCGGATCTGCTGCGCGCCATCCTGACCAGCCGCGTTTACGACGTCGCCCACGAGACCCCCCTCGACCCGGCGCCGCGCCTGTCGTCACGGCTGGGGCGGCCGGTGCTCTTCAAGCGGGAGGACATGCAGCCCGTGTTCAGCTTCAAGCTGCGCGGGGCCTACAACCGGATGGCGCACCTCGACGAGGCCGAGTGCCGTCGCGGCGTCATCACCGCCAGCGCCGGCAACCACGCCCAGGGCGTGGCCTACTCCGCGCGGCACCTGGGCATCTCGGCGCTCATCGTGATGCCCGAGACCACCCCCGCCATCAAAGTGCGCGCAGTGCGCGACCTGGGCGCCGAGGTGGTGCTGCACGGCGACAGCTACGCCGACGCGCAGACCCGCTGCGACGCGCTTGCGGCCTCGACCGGCCGGGTGTTCATCCACCCGTTCGACGATCCGCTGGTCATCGCCGGTCAAGGCACCGTGGCCGTCGAGGTGCTGCGCCATCACCTGGGCAGCCGCGCCGGAGCCATCTTCGTGCCCGTCGGCGGCGGCGGACTCATCGCCGGCATTGCCGCCTACGTGAAGGCCATCCGCCCCGACATCGCCGTCATCGGCGTGGAGCCGGTGGATGCCGACGCGATGGCGCGCTCGCTTGCCGAGGGCCGCCGCGTCACGCTCGATCATGTGGGGATCTTCGCCGACGGCGTCGCGGTGCGCACCGTGGGCCGGCACACCTTCGAGGTGGCGCGCGTCGCCGTGGACGACGTGGTGCGGGTGACCAACGACGAGATCTGCGCCGCCATCAAGGACGTGTTCGACGACACCCGCTCGATCCTCGAACCGTCGGGCGCGCTGGCCGTGGCGGGCGTGACCCGCTGGGCGGCGGCGGGCCGGCCCGCAGGCGTGGCCCCGCTGGTTGCCATCCTGAGCGGCGCCAACATGAACTTCGACCGGCTGCGTTTCGTGGCCGAACGCGCCGACGTCGGCGAAGCGCGTGAAGCCGTGCTGGCGGTGACCATTCCCGAGCAGCCCGGCGCCTTCCGCGAGTTCTGCACGCGCATCGGCCGCCGTGTGGTGACCGAGTTCAACTACCGGCTGAGCGGGCGGGGCGACGCCCACATCTTCGTCGGCGTGGCGGTGGAATCACGTGCCGACGGCGCGGCGCTGCGCGACGCGCTGATTGCCGCCGGCTGCGAGACCCACGAACTCACCGACAACGAGCTAGCGAAGCTGCACGTGCGCTACATGGTGGGTGGCAGAAGCGCCCACGTCGTCGACGAGCAGGTCTACCGCTTCGAGTTCCCCGAACGACCCGGGGCGCTGATGCGATTCCTCGACGCGGTGGGCGGCCGCTGGAACATCAGCATGTTCCACTACCGCAATCACGGCGCCGACCCCGGCCGCGTGCTCGCCGGCTTCGAGGTGCCGCCGGAGGACATGCCGGCCTTCGAGCGCTTTCTCGTGGACCTTGGCTATCCGGCGCAGCGCGAGACCGACAACCCGGCCTATCGTCTGTTCCTGGGCTGATTGGTGAAGCGCGACGGCGTTACCGACTGCGCACCAGTCGCGTAACCAGATCCCAGTTGAAGCGCACGAAGCGCTGGAATTCGCTTTCGCGCAGCCGCTCCTGGTCGGCGTGCATGCCGAAGCCGGCCGACTGATCTTCGAGGTCCACGCCGGCGCCGATGCCGATGCACTGCATGCCGCGGGCGCGCAGCGGCCACATGTCGGTCGCGTAGGTGCTCATCGACGGCAACGTCGGCACCTCGTAGACGGCGGTCACGGCGGCCTCGGCGGTGGTGAAGAGCTCGCCGTCGAGCCGCGTCTGCGGGATGGCGGGACGAGGGCCGCCGCCAGCGGCGAACCGGACGTCCACCGCCGGGTCGTTGATCGCCTTGCGGATCTGGGCCAGCAGAGCGTCTGGATCTTCACTCGGCACCATCCGCACGTCGAGGCGTGCTTTCGCTTCGGACGGAATCACGTTGGACCGATAGCCGCCGGTGAAGATGTTGGGCGACACCGACGTGCGTGCCATCGAGGCGTGCCGCGGCTCGTGGGCCCACAGCCAATCGGCGGCGGCCGCCGCCACCTTCGGGTCGGCCGACACGACCTCCCGATATGCCTTCGCCTGCTCGGGCGACGACGCCACGGTCGCAAGACGCCGGAAGTAGCGGCCGGTGGTCTCGTCGATCTTCACGTCGGGCTGCCAGCGGATGAACGTCCCCACCGCGTTGCCCAGATGCGCGATCGGATTTGACGTCAGCGGCACCGACCCGTGCCCCGAGATGCCGGTGGCCGTGATCTCGACCCCGCGCGAGATCTTCTCGATCACCTGCACGGTGGCATACCGCACCGCGCCCTTCTCGCGAATCGTGTCGCCCCCTTCGGCGACGCAGTACTCGGCGTCGATCGCGGCGTAGTGCTCGGCCATCATGTGGCCGATGCCGAGGTTCGACTGCCCTTCTTCACCCGATTCGGCCAGCAGGATGACATCGCGGTCGAGCGGCACGTTGAGCCGCTTCAGGAGCAGCATCGTCATCACGGCCGCCGCGAGATTGTCCTTGTCGTCGATCGCTCCCCGCCCGTAGACGAAGCCGCCGTCGCGAGTGGCACTGAAGGGCGGGAACGTCCACTTCGACGCATCCACGGTGACGGTGTCAAGATGGCCGAGGATGAGCAGTGGCCGCTTGGTTCCGTTGCCCTTGAGCCGCGCGACGACGTTGGGCCGCTGCGGATCGAGTGAGAAGACCTCGGCCGGAATGCCGGCGCCGTCGAAGAGCTGCTTCAGCCAGTCGGCTTCCGGCTTCTCGGCGGCGCTCGAGTCGAAGCGGATGAGCGACTGGTAGATGCCGAGCGCCTCGGGCTCGACCGCCGCCCAGTCGGGCTGCGACGGACGGCTCTGCGCGCCGAGCGAGACCGCCGCCGCCGCGAGCGCGGCCGTCAGCAACAACCGGGAAGACGCGAGACGACGCGAGACCATGCGGCGCAGTGTAGTGTTCAGGAACCGGAGTTCGCGAACATATTCCGAGCGGGCATCCCGCCTCGCGACGTCGCGATCAGGGACGCACGATGAGGCGCGGCGGCGTGCAGCGTTCCGGCGCCACCGGCTTGGGCAGCACCAGCGGCGAGGGCGTAATCATCGTCGCGGTGGCGAGCTGGTCGAAGGCCACCTGCTGCAGCGCCCGGATCTCGTTGCGTGGCAGGCCCAGCTCGTAGCCCGAGCACTCGTTCTCGCCGAGCGAGCGGGGGTCTCGGCCGGTGAGGCGGCCGAAGACGACCAGCGCCTCCAGGTAATAGCCGTGCGTGCTGGCGTGGTAGTGGTCGTAGGTCCAGAGATTGACCCTGCCGGGCTGGATGCCGTCGTAGGGGTTGGGATCGGCGACGCCCGCCTGCATGGCGCGCGTCCAGGCCTCGCCCACCGGGATGACCGACTTCGCCGCCGCTGCCGCCGCGGCCTTGTCGTTGGCCGCGCGCACGTCGCGCGCCATCACCTCGATCGGCTGGCCGGTCCACGCGCCCTTGGGCGGATAGGTCTGGTCGGCGCGCGACCACGTCGCCATCAGGTGGATCTCGACCTTGGGATTTCTGGCGCGCAGGAACTCCGCCATCTGGCGACTGGTGGCGACGAGCTTGGCGGGGTCGCGCGGCCGGTCGAAATCGAGCGTGCTCTGGCCGTGCATCACCACGACGTCCCACGGCCGGCGGCCGATCACGCCGAGCTTGTTCTCGAGGTGGAAGTCGAGGCCGCTGCCGCCGCGGGTCTCGAGGTAGACGTCGTAGAGGAGGCCGGCCTGATCGGCGAACGACTTGAACAGCGCCGGCACGCCGCCGATGCCCTCGCTGTTCAGGTCGGTCACCGTCTCGGCGCGGTAGAACTTCACGGCCGATCCGGCGCCGTAGGTGAAGCTGTTGCCGACAAAGAGCACGCTCGGGCCCGTCTGCGCCCGCAGCGCCTCGGTCCCCAGTACGACGCTCACGATCGCGGCCGCCACCAGTCTCATGGGTGTCATCCCTCGCATGTGGCAAACACTCTACCTCAGGGTACGAGTCGGGGGCTCACGCGACGGCGCGTGGGTTCAGCGAATCCTGGGGCCGCATTCGACTTGCGGGCAGCGGCGTGCACCAGTCCGCCACCAGCGGTCAGGCGGTCGGAATCGCCCCGACGCGTTTGGCCATGAAGATGTCGGGCTTGCCGAAGCCGTTGGCGTCAGGCAACACCCCGACCACCGCGTAGCCGAGCTTGCGGTAGAACTCGAACGGATGCGATTCGAGCATCCGCAAGCCGCTCACGGCGGCCAGCGGATCGGGGTAGAGATCGGTGCCGCCGAGCGTGGTGCGGCCGTTCTCGTCGTCGGTGCCCAGGCACACCGTCATGCCGCCGCGCGCGCGCACCTGATGTTCGAGGTCTTCGACGAGCGCCCGACCGATGCCCTGGCCCTGGCAGTCACGATGCACGACCAGCGGGTGGATTTCCCACACCCACCCGTCATAGGTCGAGACGGCGCTGATCCAGCCCAGCACGCGGCCGGCGTCGTCGAGGCAGATGCGGCTGATCCGATCCTCCTCGAGCGACTCGACCACGGTTTCGAGCGCGTCTTCACGGGTCTGCCAGACTTCGGCGCCGGTGCCGGTGAAGCCGTCCACCAAAACGTCGGCCACGGCGTTGAGTCGCGCCGGGTCGTCCGGCGTGACATCGATGATGTGTAGTGATGGCATAGAACGAGTTGGGTGCGCGTCGGACAGGAGCCCGAGGAGACGTCCCCGGGCCCCGAGCCACGAGTCCCGGGCCCCGCCTGCGTTACGCCATCCGGGTGCGGAGTTCGCCGTCGATCGCCGCCAGGAACTCCTCGGTGGTCAGGTACGGATGATCCGCGCGGATGAGAATGGCCAGGTCTTTGGTCATGCGGCCGGATTCGACCACGTCCACGCAGACCTTCTCGAGCGTCTCGGCAAACGTCACGACATCAGGTGTGCCGTCGAAGGTGCCGCGGTAGTAGAGCCCGCGCGTCCACGCGAAGATCGACGCGATCGGGTTGGTGGAGGTGGGCTTGCCCTGCTGGTGCAAGCGGTAGTGGCGGGTCACGGTGCCGTGGGCAGCTTCCGCTTCCACCGTCTTGCCGTCGGGCGACATCAGCACCGAGGTCATCAGACCGAGCGAGCCGTAGCCCTGCGCCACCGTGTCGCTCTGCACGTCGCCGTCGTAGTTCTTGCAGGCCCAGAGATAGCCGCCGCTCCACTTCATGTTGGCGGCCACCATGTCGTCGATGAGGCGGTGCTCGTAGGTCAGGCCGGCGGCCTCGAACTTGGCCTTGAACTCGGCGTCGTAGACGCGCTGGAAGGTGTTCTTGAAGGTGCCGTCGTAGACCTTCAGGATGGTGTTCTTGGTCGACAGATACACCGGGTAGTTGCGGCCCAGCGCGTAGGTGAAGCAGGCGCGGGCGAAGCCTTCGATCGACGCGTCGAGGTTGAACATCCCGAGCGCCACGCCGCTGCCTTTGGTCTTCATCACTTCGCGGTTGATGGCCTCGCCGCCGCCCTCGGGCGTCCAGCTGAGCGTGATGGTGCCGGCGCCCGGGAAGTGGAAGTCCTGCGCGCGGTATTGATCGCCGAAGCCGTGACGGGCCACGACCACCGGCTTGTCCCAGTGCGGCACCAGGCGCGGCACGTTGCTGCAGACGATCGGTTCGCGGAAGATGGTGCCGTCGAGGATGTTGCGGATGGTGCCGTTGGGCGACTTCCACATCTGCTTCAGGCCAAACTCCTTGACCCGGGCCTCGTCCGGCGTGATGGTCGCGCACTTGACCGCGACGCCGTACTGCTTGGTGGCGTTGGCCGAGTCGATCGTGATCTGATCGCCGGTCTGGTCGCGCGCTTCGATCCCGAGGTCGAAGTACTTCAGGTCGATGTCGAGATACGGCAGGATCAGCGTCTCGCGGATCTTCTGCCAGATGATGCGAGTCATCTCGTCGCCGTCCATCTCGACGACCGGGTTCTTGACCGTGATCTTCTTCACGCGCAACTCCTTAGGAACACGAGGAAACGGGGAATTATAGCGCGGCCGTACAGAAAAAAGGCGGCGCCCGCCGAGGCGGGGCCGCCGTTTGATGGTTCCGGCCGGGGCCGGGCTACTTGACGGTGTCGTTGACGGCGGCCTTGCCGCTCACCAGCTTGCAGACCGCCGAGTTCGCCAGCACCTGGGTCACTTCGAGCACGCCTGTCTGTTCGATTACCTTGTCGAGCAGGCGGCCGTCGGCGTCCTTGATCTCGTCGACGACGTGGTGCACGTTGAACTTCTGCCCCACCTTCACGCCGGCGCCGGCGCCGCGGTTGATGTAATACGACCCGGCGCGGGTGCTCACGATCTGGCCTTCCGGCGCTGCCGGGGTCATCGACTGCAGCGACGCCGTCTGCTCGCTCAGCTTGACCACCACCTGTTCGACCGCCGGCCGCAGGGCTTCCTGCGCCGCGCCCTGGTCGAAGGTCTGCTCGGCGCTCACGCCCTTGAAGTAGCCGCCGCCCATGCGCTTGTTGCCCTGGCCCACGGCCACGACCATCACTTCGCCGGTCTCGGTGTTGACCAGGCGCGCATCCACCTTGCTCTCGGCGTTCGAGTAGCTGCCGCCGATGCCGCGCAGGCCAATCGAGGTGCGCTTGATGGAAAACGCCGTGATCGAGCCGGTGAGAATCAGCTGCACGCCGAGGAGCTTGCCCACCTTGGCGGCGGTGGCGCCGCTGACGGCCCCGCTGGCGCCCAGGTTCTGTTCCTGGAGGATGCTGGCCAGCTCGCGGCGTTCGAGCACCGTGAACTTGCCGGTCTGCACGAGCTGCGTGGCGAGTTCGTCGGCGGCCGCGGCGCCGAGGTTGTCACCCCACCACGCCCAGGTGCTGTTGTTCTCGAAGTTCATGACGGCAACGCGGATCTTCGCCTGCGCGAAAACCGACGTCGGCGCGCCCATGAGCACGGCCACGACTATGAGCAGGACGGCTGTCATTCGACCGAAGCGGACCATCGATGTCTCCTTGCGTGCGGGAAGTGCCCGCACATGTTCCAGGCTGCCCGATTTTGCCACAAACGTTGGCGGCAGACAGTCTCCTTAGCCGTATCGGCCGGGACGGGACCGTCTAGCAGCCTCTGCATCACTCTTAGCGAGATTCCTCGCCGGGAAGGCTCACGGAAAATACCCCGCCACCCAGAATAGGGACAGTCCCCGGGGGTCGGCCGGCTGGATGGTAGGATTTCCCGCCCCCTCAGGGAGTCGTCGATGCGTCCGCTCTTCGCACTTGCTGCCCTTGCTGCCCTGACCGTCGCCTGCGGCGGCGGCAGCACCCCAACCGGTCCGGGCGCCGACGCGGCGCCCAACGTCGTCCTGAGCAACGGCTTCATGAACGCCCGCATCGACGGCGCGCGCTGGGACGCGGCGCGGCTGCAGGCCGCGGTATCGACGGCGGGGCTTCCTTCGCCCATCCTGAGCATAGGTGGCGAGTCGGATCCTCGTGCGACCGGCGTCGGCATCCTGGTGACAGTGCCGCACGCCGTCGGCACCCACACCATCGGGGCGACGCCGGCGCTGGTGATGTTCCAGCTGGCGCAGAACGGGAGCGAGGCGTTGTGGGGGGCATTCATCGGATTCGGCGGCAGCGGCACAGCCACCCTGACGACAGCGACGGCGACGCGCGCCGCGGGCACGTTCTCGTTCAACGCCACCGAGTTGTCGGGCTCGCGCGGCGTGCCGACCCAGCGCAGGGTGACGAGCGGCACCTTCGACGTGACGTTCTGACGCGCGAGACGCTACGCGTGCACGCCCGGCGCTTCGTGCCCGGTGCGCTCGACATACTCGATGTACGACCCGGGATAGAGATGCGGCTGCGCCTCGGTGCCGCTCTCGCCGCCCAGTTCCAGCACCCGGTTGCTGAGCTTCCGCAGGAAGGCCCGGTCGTGCGACACGAAGATCATGGTGCCTTCGAAGTTCGCCAGCGCCTCGAGCAGCATGTCTTTGGTGGCCAGGTCGAGATGGTTCGTGGGCTCGTCGAGCACCAGGAAGTTCGGCGGGTTCAGCATCATGCGGGCGATGACCAGGCGCGTCTTCTCGCCGCCTGACAGCGCGCGGATCTTCTTGTCGATGTCGTCGCCCGAGAACCCGAAGGCGCCGGCGAGGCTGCGCAGCATGCCGATCGATTCTTCCGGGAAGTCTTTCTGCAGCTGCTCCTCGATCGTGAGGTCGGGACTCAGCACCTCGAGCGACTGCTGGGCGAAGTAGCCCATCTGCAGGCTGGCGCCTAGCGTCACCTGGCCGGCATCGGGCGCCACCTGGCCGGCGATCATCTTCAGCAGCGTCGACTTGCCGGCGCCGTTTTTCCCCATCACCGCCCAGCGTTCGCCGCGGCGAATCAGCATGTTCATGCCGTCGTGCACGATGCGACGGCCGTAGGTCTTGGTGACCCCTTCGAGCACCGCCACCTGATCGCCTGAGCGCGGCGGCTGGCGGAAGTCGAACTGCACGACCTTCCGGCGCTTCGGCAGCTCGATCTTCTCGATCTTCTCGAGCGCCTTCACCCGGCTCTGCACCTGCGCCGCCTTGGCGGCGTGGGCCGCGAAGCGGTCGATGAAGCGCTGCTCCTTGGCCAGCATCGCCTGCTGACGCGCATAGGCGGCCTCGCGGTTGGTCTCGCGGATGGCGCGCTCGCGTTCGTAGAAGTCGTAGTTGCCCGAGTAGGTCGTGATCTCGCCACCGTCAATCTCGGCGATCTTGGTCACGATGCGGTTCATGAACTCGCGGTCGTGCGACGTCATGAGCAGCGCGCCAGGCAGCGTCTTCAGGAACGCCTCGAGCCAGATGATCGACTCGATGTCGAGGTGGTTGGTCGGCTCGTCCATGAGCAGCACGTCGGGCCGGCCGAGCAGCACGCGGGCCATGGCGACGCGCATCTTCCAGCCGCCCGAAAGTGCGCCGACGTCGCCGTCGATGCGATCGTCTTCGAAGCCGAGCCCGTGCAGGATCTCGCGCGCCTGCGCTTCGAGCGCGTAGCCACCGAGGTGGTCGTACTGGTCCTGCACTTCCCCGAAGCGCTCGAGGATCTTCTCCATGTCGTCGGCCCGCTCGGGGTCGGCCATGGCCTGGTTCAGGGCTTCGAGTTCGTGGTGCAGATCGCCCACCCGGCCGCTGCCGGCGATGGCTTCGTCGAGCACCGAGCGGCCCGCCATCTCGCCCACGTCCTGGCGGAAGTAGCCGATGGCGAGCTTCTTTGGCACCGAGACGTCGCCCTCGTCGGGTGCTTCCTCGCCGACGATCATGCGAAAGAGGGTGGTCTTGCCGGCGCCGTTGGGGCCGACGAGACCGATCTTCTCCCCGGGATTCATCTGGAAGGAGGCGTCAACGAACAAAACCTGGCGGCCGTACTGCTTACCGATGCGGGCAAAAGAAATCATGGGCGCAACTTCCTATGGTATCGCGCCCCCGGCCGCGGCCGCCAACCGGTGCAGCGCGCCCACCGCCGTCACCACCCGCTGCCCGTCGGGATCGACCGCCGGATTCACCGCCACCAGCACCGTGGTGTCTTCGCGGCGGGCGCCGAGGTTCTCGGTGACCAGCGCGCGCATCAGCCACACGGCACGTGCGACCGACGGGCACTCCACGCCGACCCACCCCGGCACCGCGGCCGGCGCCGAAACCAGGCCGGTGGCACGAGTGAGGGCCTCGGCGATCGGTGCGGCCGCGTCGGTCCCGGCACCGTCGGCGCCCGCGTGCGGCGGCATGACGAGCGCGGCCTCGCGGTCCATCTCGCTGAGCAAGGCGGTAATCTGCGCCTGCTGGCTGTACGGCATGTGGTCGATCCAGTAGTGGCAGGTCTTGGCCAGCACGGTGACCACGTTCTTGATCTCGCGCTCGACGCCAAAGTGCGGCGCCGCCGGCAGGTCGATGACGGCGCGGCGCAGCCGTACGGCCACGTTTTCCATCACGATCGCGCGCGTCAGCCAGCCTGCCATCGCCTCGCCGAAACACACCACCGGCACCCAGCCCGGATCGCTCGAGGGCCTGATGTCGAGGCCGGTGACCAGGCCCAGACCGCGGCGAATCTCCTGCACCACCTCGTCGTAGCGCTCCGGGTCGGCGTCCACGTCCGCGGCGCTGCCGGGCGCCAGCCACCGCCCCTTGTGCGGCGGTCCGCCGGCCATCGCCAGGTCGCAGAAGGTGTCCCACATCTGGTCCCACGCCACGAGCCCGTCGTCACCACGCCGCAGCGGCGCCGAGCCCATCGACACCGGCTGCACGTCCCGGTAGGTCTCGCGGTAGGCCGGCGGCAGCAGGATCGCCAAGCGGGTCTCGACCCGTCGCCTTATGGCGGCGAGGTCGTCGTCGGGAAAGATCATCGAATCAGGATAGCGCGAAGGCGTCAGCCCTTCCACGCCGTCAGCACGACGTGTCGGATGACGCCGCACATTCCGGGACCACTTCGCCCGCTACCGGACGCGATAGACGAGGAACAGCTGGCGCGGCAGGAAGTCGTGCGAGCGGTCGAGCACATATCCGGCCTGCGCCAGTTCGCCGCTGATCTGTTCGGGCGTGAAGCGGAAGGCGTCGGGCGGGCCGTCGCCGCCACCGCCCTTCCTGAAGTCCACGATGGCCAGCCGTCCGCCGGGCGTGAGCTTCGACTTCAGCGCCGCGAAATAGACCGGCCGGTCGGCGATGTGGTGATAGGTGTCGATGACGAGCACGACATCGACCGGCTCCGGCAGGTTGGGACTGGCCGGCGAGGCCTGCACGGCAGTGATGTTCTTCAGGCCTTCGGCGGCCGCCCGTTTTGTGAGGTGCTCGACCATCTTGGGCTCGAGATCCACCGCGAAGACCTTCGGCGCTGCCGCGGCCTTTGCCAGGCGCACGCTGAAGTACCCGGTGCCGGCGCCGATGTCGGCCACCGTCTGCCCGGGCTTCAGCGCCAGCGCCTCGATGACGCGCGCCGGCATCTGCCAGGCGTCACGCGCCGGATCGTCGAACGACTTCGCGTAGCGTTCGGGGTCGTCGAACTTGTGGTCCATGTGTCCCATGGCCGCTGGCTTCTGGCCCGCGTGTTCCTGCGCCCGGGCGGGGCCGGCGAGGAGGCCGGCGGCGACGAGCAGTGCACCTGCAATGTGGAGTCGTGTCATGGCTGTCTCCTATCGTGCGGCCGTCGCGGCCGCGTTGCCTGCGACCAGGTGTCGCACGCGAATCACGGCCGCGCCCTGCGGCCCGCTCACCCAGGCGGTGATGACACCGCGGGCCAGCGGCGCCATCACCGGGTACTGCGTCGGGCCAGTGGGGGCGATCCTCGTCGGCGCGCCCAGGCGCAGGCTGCCCTCAGGCCCGGTCATGCCCTCAGCGTACGCCGCGACGCGGACGCCGCTCAGGATCTCGTCCCACGCCACGAACAGATGGCCGGTGCCATCGACCGCCACCTGGGGATGCGATGGCTTGGGTGCGCCGAGCGTGGCCACCCGCTGGCGGGCGCCGAACGCGGGCGCCGTCCCCGCCTTCGAGGCGTAGAAGAGCGCGCCGGTGGGCTGGTCGCCGGGAATCACGGTGGGCCAGATGGCATGCACCCGATCGCTGGCATCCACGGCGAGCGCCGGGCCGTCGTCGGGACAGCCGTTGATGGCCCAGCCGTCGGTGCTGAGCCGGGCAGGACTCGCGGCCGCACCAGGCGTGCCCAGGATCGCAAACGCCATGTCGCGCATGTTGCCCGGATAGACGTGCCGCCACGCCGCAAGGATGCCGGCGCGCGTGGCCACGAGCGCGGTCTTGCAGCAGTAACACACGCCCGGGGCGAGCCTCTGCTCGGGCGCCGCCCGATCGCCGAACGTCGCGTAGTGCAGGCGCGACTTCTGCGCCATCGCCACGCCGTCGTGATCCCCGCTGCCGTGGCCGCCCGCGCCCGCCTTCGCGTCGGTCTGTGCCTTCGCTTCGGCGAGGCCGCGGTGATCGAGCCACACCACGTGCGCGACGCCGCGACTGTCGAGGGTGAGCGCGTGCCAGCCGCGGTCGCCCGCGGCGCCTTGCGCCTGCAACGACGCCGGCGGTGCGAACGTCCGCCCGAAATCGCGGCTGCGGGCGATCTTGATCTCGGTGCCCTGGTCTCTCGCGTTCCAGGCCACGACCACCTCGGGCTGCGCGGCTCCCGCCGGCTGATGGAGCGCCACCCGCGGCGGAATCTCGCCGCTCACGCGTCCGTCGCCGGTCACGGCGTTGACGCGCACCGGCGCGGAGAAGGTCCGGCCCTCGTCCGCGCTCGTCGCCACGTAGACGTCCCACGCGCTGTCGAGGCCGGCACCCCACGTGACGGCGACGAACCGTCCCATGGACGCCACCCACGGCGCGGCGTTGTGACGTCCGGCCACGGCCAGGGTCACGTCCGCGTCAACGCCCGCCGCCCCTTGTCGCGCGGCAGGCACCATCGCGCACGCCAGGACCACCAGCGAGGTGATCGCGATCTGCCACTTGCGCACATTCGACATACGGCACTCCATGAAAGTCTGGCCCCGGCCAGAATGGGGACTGTCCCCTCAAGACAAAGATCGCTAAAA
>JANNIB010000343.1:0-1519 GCA_031404695.1 Acidobacteriota bacterium | reverse complement strand
ATTCAGGTGACCTCGTGTGGCTGCATTGTGCTTGGCGGGTCGCCGTGAATCAAGCCCGGCGCGCCATTGGAGGTTGCGCCGCACGCCGCAACCCTGGGCCAGGTGACCCGGGCAGCGCCTCGCCGTTCGACCCATCGGCCGGCCACGGTCGTCCCGCGCTGAGTCGAGGGACGACAAGCCACGGCGCGCACTCGTGGCCCTGCCGCTGGTAGTATGAAAGTATGAGGATTACCAAAGAGCGGCTGACGGTCACTGTCGATCCTCACCTCGTGGAAGCCGGCAACGAAGCCGTCTCGGCGGGACGTGTCGAGTCACTCAGTGCCTGGGTCAATCTGGCTCTGACCGAGCGAGCGGCCAAGGAGCGCCACCTTCGCGCGCTGGCGGATGCAAGGCCGGCAGATTTACAGTCTGCTGCGATTGACCGCTCCGCCACCTACCCAATCGTGTTGTCGCGAGGCAGCACTCCGCCGCCGTCTGCTCTCGCGCGCTGCATGTATGTTCTGGAATCCCCCGGGCTGCTTCGCGATCCTGGTTCGAGGCCTGCGTGGCACCCGGTGGAGCTGGCGGAGGGATTTGAACCCACGACCCGCTGATTACAAATCAGCCGCTCTACCGGGCTGAGCTACGCCAGCCAGACGAATCAGGGATGGTAGCACGTCCTGTGCCAGAAGTGCAACAGGGTGGCCACACGCGTACGCGGGGTGTCGTTCGACGAGCTGTCTTCCTCCTCCGGAGTCCAGACGGCCGCTGCGACCGACCCGACAGGGTCAGACGCCGGGCCTCCCCCGGTAGCGCTGGCGAACCGCCTCGAACAAGAGCACCGCGGCGGCCACCGATACGTTCAAACTGCCCAGCTGGCCCCGCATGGGAATCGAAGCCAGCCGGTCGCACCGCTCCCTTACCAGTCGACGCAATCCGGAGCCCTCGGCCCCGACAACGAGCGCGGTGGGAAGCGTGAGGTCCACGTCATCGTAATGCAGATCGGCATCGGCGTCGAGGCCCACGGTCCAGACATGCAGAGCCTTCAGTTCCTCGATCGCCCGGGCGATGTTCACGACGTCCACGACCGGCACGTGGTGGACGGCGCCGGCCGAGGCTTTGGCGGCCCCGCCGTCGAGCGGCGCCGCGTGACGCGTCTGCCGCACGATCCCCGTCGCCCCCGCCGCATGCACCGAGCGCAGGATGGCGCCGACGTTGTTCGGATCTTCGACGCCATCGAGCACGACGATGAGCGGCGTCGCCTGCGTGCCGGCGGCGAGTTCCTCGAGCGTCGCCGTCGGCGATGACCGCACGCGCGCCACCACACCCTGATGCACGCCGGTCGGCACCAGGCGGCGGATGGCCTCGGCATGCACGATGCGCACTGACACGCCGGCGGCTCGCGCCGCCGCCACGAGTTCGCGCACGCGATCGCCGTGCGCCTCCTGGACGACGACCTCGGTGGCGCGTCCCAGCCGCACCGCTTCGAGGACGGGATTGATGCCGTAGATGATCATGGACAGGGGTTCGGGGCTAGGGG
>JANNIB010000342.1:0-1856 GCA_031404695.1 Acidobacteriota bacterium | reverse complement strand
CCCGCCGACATTGACGTCGAGCAGGACGGGTGCCGTCGGGTTGTCGTAATTCCAGATGTCGTGCTTCACCGTCTGCTGGTGCCACACGCGTTTGCCGGTCTTCACGTCGAGCGCGATGATGCTGGTGCCGTAGAGGTTGTCGCCGGGACGGAAGCCGCCGTAGTAGTCGATGGTCGCGCCGTTGGTCGGGATGTAGACGAGGCCGCGGGCCGGGTCGGCCGACATCGGCGCCCACGACGACACGTCGCCGGTCCAGCGCCACGCGTCGTTCTCCCAGGTGTCGTGGCCGAACTCACCCGGTCGCGGGATCACGTGGAACTTCCACAGGAACTTGCCGGTCTTGAGGTCGTAGCCGAGGATGTCGCCGGGGACGTTCTCGATACGCGTCTGGTTGTAGCCCTGCTCGGCCGAGTTGCCGACGACGAGCACGTCGTTCACCACAATCGGCGGCGACGACGTGGTCACGTAGCCGAGTTCGAGGGGCAGCCCCTTGAACGCGTCGTACTTCTGCTCGGTCACCTTCCAGGGCTGCCAGTCGGCGATGAGGTCCTTCAGCATGTCGACCGACCCGGTCTTGCCGAAGCCGGCGACGGGCACCGCCTCGCCCCAGCCTTCGATCGCCTTACCGGTCTTGGCATCGAGGGCGTGGAGGAAGAAGCCCGGCGTCGTGACGAGCACGACGCTCTTGCCGTTGATCTTGGCGTAGGCCACACCTTTGCCGTGGTTGGCTCGCATCGAATACTCGTGACGCGGCGTCAGCGGTTCCTGGAAGGCCCACAGGGTCTTGCCGGTGACCGGGTCGAGCGACACCACGGTGCGGCGCGGGCCCGACACGGTGATGAGCATCCCATCGACGTAGATCGGCAGGCCGCGGCCGTTCACCTCTCCCAGTTCGGTGCCGGGGGGCAGGTCGCTGCCGTTCCACTCCCACGCGACCTTCAGGTTGTTGAAGTTGGCGGCGTTGATCTGGTCGTGAGCGGCATACCGGGTGGAGGTGTCGCCACCCGTGATCGTGGTCCAGTCACCCTTCTGCTGGGCATCGCCCGGCAGTCCGGCGACTGCGATCGACACGATCACCGCCAGTGCCCCCACCAGCAGGTGAGGCGCCCAGCTGCGCGTAGGTCTATTCATCATGAGTTAGTGAGCTCCCAAGGCTTGGGGACGTTCGCGAAAATCGGGTCAGGATGACCCGTTCGGTCCACCTTTGTCAACCGCCGTCGCGCCGCCTCGAGGTTGCACCGGTCTTCCGGCCGGTGGTACAACGCAAGCGACTCGTCGTGGCTACCAGCTCCCCGGCGCGGCACCGTGATCGCCGCCAGACCTCCGCCCCGGACGCGCCGCAACCGTCCGGATCTTCCGCGTCGGGCCTCGCGGCGTTTGCGCCCCCGCTCGTCCTGACCGCTGCCTTGCTGGCCATGAGCCTGCTCGGCCGCGTCAGCCAGAGCCGCTCGCTGACCCTGGCATTCTGGGGCGCCGGAGGGCTGCTGCTGGTCTGGCAGGCCCTCCTGGCCGGGTCGTCACGGCGCACGGTGCCCGCGTTCGTCAGCACGCCCCCCCGGCCGCAGCACTACATCCAGATGTGCTGCCACCTGAGCGTCTACGCCTACTGGGGCTACTACTGGGCGCCGGTCTACCCGTACGCACCGCTCCTCCTCGCCCAGGTGCTCTTCGCCTACGCGTTCGACACGCTGCTGTCGTGGTCGCGGCGCCAGCCCTTCGGGCTCGGGTTCGGCCCCTTCCCCATCGTGTTCAGCACGAACCTGTTCCTCTGGTTCAAGGACGACTGGTTCATCTTCCAGTTCCTGCTGATCGCGGTGGGCTTCCTCGGCAAGGCGTTCGTGCGGTGGGAGCGTGAC
>JANNIB010000341.1:0-1961 GCA_031404695.1 Acidobacteriota bacterium | reverse complement strand
CATCGCCAGCATCACCCAGAACACCGGCGTACGCAGCGCCTCGCCCAGGGTGTAGTCGCGGCGCGACTGCGCGACCCTCGCCGAGTACGTGCTGACGCCGGGCTTGGGGGGGCGCAGGAACGCGGCGAAGAGCACGATCGCCACGCCCTGGAGCAGCCCGAAGGTGAAGAACGCCGCTTGGTAGCCGGAGGTCGCGATCATGTTCGCGATCGGGATGACGGTGAGGATGGTGCCGGAGCCGTACCCGGCGGCGGTCAGGCCGACCGCCAGGCCGCGCTTGTCCGGGAACCACTTGATCGCATTGTTGATGCAGGTGGCGTAGACCGCGCCGACGCCGAGGCCGCCGACCACCGACCCGAGGTAGAAGCCAGGCAGCGAGGTCGCGTACGAGTTGATGACCCAGGCCAATCCCGTCAGCACGCCGCCGAGCAGGACCAGCAGGCGCGGCCCGTAGCGGTCGATGAAGTGGCCGATGAACGGCGTGCTCCAGGTCTGGACCACTACGAAGATGCTGAACGCCGTCTGGATCGCGGCGCGCTCCCAACCGTGCGCCTTCTGGATCTCGGGAACGAACTGCGTCCAGGAGTACTGGATGTTCGACGCGGCCACCATGCAGGCGACGCCGAACGCCAGCTGACCCCAGCGGGACGCCTCGACCTGGTCAGCGACGGCAGCTGTGCTCACGGTGGACGACATTGCCGCGTATCCTAGTGCATCTCAAGGCTGGTGCCGCCGGGCACGATGTTCGTCCAGCAGTTTCGCGCAGGCGTAGACCGCCCGTGTCGAGGGCATCGGCACGCCAAGGCGGTCGCCGAGCTCCACCACCGCGCCGACCACGGCCTCGAGCTCCATGGGCCGTCCCGCCTCGAAGTCCTGGAGCATCGAGGTCTTGTGCGCGCCGACCTTCTCGGCGCCGGCCATCCGCTGGTCGATCGAGATCGGCAGCTCGATCCCGAGCCTGCTCGCCACCGCTTCGGTCTCGGCCATCAGCGTGCGCACCAGCTGCGATACCTCGGGGTGCCGGGCCAGCTCCTCGAGCGTGCCGCCGGTGAGGGCGCTGATCGGATTGAACGCGACGTTGCCGAGCAGCTTCACCCAGATCTCGTGACGGAAGCGGGCGGTGACCGGGCAACGCATGCCGCCGGCAATCAGTGCCTCGGCGATGCGTTTGGTCCGCTCGCTCTTGCTGCCGTCGGGCTCGCCGAAGCTGATGCGGTTGCCTTCGATGTGGCGGACGACGCCAGGTTCGACCAGATCGGTGGCGAAGTAGGCGAGCGAGCCGACCACGCGCCGGTGCTCGATTGCCCCGGTGATGACGCCGCCGGGATCGACACGCTCCAGATGCAGGTCGTTCAGCTCGCCGCCGGTGTTCTGGAAGTACCACCACGGGATGCCGTTCTGGGTGCTGACGACCACCGTGTCGGGGCCGAACAGCGGCCGCAGCGTCGGCGCCAGGCCGGTCAGCGCGTGCGCCTTCACGCCGAGGAACACCACGTCGGCCTGGCCGACGGTGGCGAGATCACCAGTCACCTGAGGGCGCACCTCGAACTGCTCCTCGTTGCCGACGACGCGCAGGCCGCGGGCCTGCATCGCCTGCAGGTGCGGACCGCGGGCGAACAGCACCACGTCGGCGCCGGCGCGCGCCAGCTTGGCGCCCAGGTAGCCGCCGATCGCGCCGGCCCCGGCAATGACGATCTTCACGTCGTCAGGCCTGCGTCGCGAATGCCTGCGCCACGACGCGACGCTGGATCTTGCCAGTGGCGGTGCGCGGAATCGTCTCGGTGATGTGAATCTGCTTGGGCCGCTTGAACTCGGCCAGCTGCTCCTTGCAGAAGGCCAGCAGCTCGGCCTCGGTGGCCGCGCCCTTCAGGGTCACGGCGGCGGCCACTTCCTCGCCCCACATCTTGTGCGGCACGCCGAAGCACACCGCCTCGCCGACCGACGGGTGGGTCAGCAGCACC
>JANNIB010000340.1:0-6698 GCA_031404695.1 Acidobacteriota bacterium | reverse complement strand
GCTCGCAGTACATCAACGACTTCGACTTCAACAGCCGCGCCTACCGGGTGTTCGCGCAGGCCGACCAGCGCTTCCGCGCCTCGCCCGAGAATCTGAAGCAGCTCTATGCCCGCACGACCACCGGCCGGATGGTGTCGCTCGACACCGTGGTGCGGGTGAGCGAGACGACCGCGCCGCAGGTGATCAGCCACTTCAACCTGTTCCGGTCGGCCGAGATCACGGGCGTCGCGGCGCCGGGCCTGAGCTCGGGCGAGGGGCTCGCGGCCATGGAGACGGTGGCGCGTCAGTCGCTGCCGCCGGGTTTCGACTTCGCGTGGGCGGGGCAGTCGCTCGAAGAGATCAAGGCCGGGTCGCAGGCCCTCTACATCTTCGCGTTGAGCGTGCTGCTCGTCTATCTGGTGCTCGCCGCGCAGTATGAAAGCTGGATCCTGCCGGTCATCATCCTGCTCGGCGTGCCGCTGGCAGTGCTCGGCGGGCTCGGCGCGCAGTACTGGCGTGGGCTGGCCAACGACGTCTTCTGTCAGGTGGGCCTGGTGCTGCTGGTCGGCCTGGCGGCCAAGAACGCCATCCTCATCGTCGAGTTCGCCGAACAGCTGCGCGAAGAGGGCCGCTCGATCTTCGACGCCGCCGTCGAAGCTGCGCGTATCCGTCTGCGGCCGATTCTCATGACCTCGATCGCCTTCATCCTCGGCGTGCTGCCGCTGGCGTATGCGACCGGCGCCGGCGCTGCGGCCCGCAACTCCGTCGGCACGACGGTGGCCGGCGGCATGCTGGCCTCGACGTTCCTGTCGATCATCTTCATCCCGGTGCTCTATGTCGTCATCCGCACCATGGCGCCCGGCAAGGCGCGCGGCGCTGCTGCCGCCAACAGCGAAGAGGTGGCCCATGGCTGACCTCCGTCGTCCAGCTTCGTGGGCGCTGACCCTCATCATCGGTCTGGGCGTCGTCGCGACCGACGCGCGCGCCCAGGCGCCGCCGCTCGAGGTGGTCACCTTTGACGACGCGGTGCAGCGCGCCATCCAGGCGAACCTCACGGTGGAACGCGCCGCCACGGCCGTGCTCGGGGCCGAAGCGCTGCTGGCGCAGGCGCGGGCGACCGTCCGTCCAACCGCGGGCGGCTCGGCGGTGGTCACCGTGCTCGACGGCGAACGTGGGTTCAGTGGCAACGTGGTGCAGCCGCGCACGCAGTTGACGCTGGGCGGCT
Source organism: Acidobacteriota bacterium (assembly GCA_031404695.1). Classification (GTDB taxonomy): domain Bacteria; phylum Acidobacteriota; class Vicinamibacteria; order Vicinamibacterales; family UBA2999; genus CADEFD01. Next base: position 5,494 of record JANNIB010000340.1, on the reverse strand, counting down.
CGATCGAGGTCCCGGTGCTGGCGGCGTCGCAGTGGGCGGTGCGCGCGCAGGCGGCCGATCAGGTCGCGATTGCGAAGATGAGCGTCGACGACATCCGCCGGCAGGTCGGCGTCGCCGCCGCGCAGGCGTATCTTTCCGTCGTGACGGGGAAGCGTCAGGTCGAGGTGAACGAACGGGCCCGCGACACCGCGCGTGCGCAGCTCGAATACGCGACCGCGCGGCGCGAGGGCGGCGTCGGCAGCCGGCTCAACGAGGAGCGCGCGGCGCAGGAGCTGGCGGTGACCGAAGAACTGATCGAGCGCACCCGGCTGGCCGTGATGCTGGCGCAGGAAGCGCTCGGCCGCCTGCTGACCGCCGATCGCGCAGTGGACGTGGGTGGACCGCCGGCGCTCGAGACCCCCGCCACCGACGGCGACACGTGGTGGCTCGCCCGTACCGACATCAAGCTGTTCGACGCCCGCATCGACGCGCAGGCGCGGCTCGTGGACGACAGCATCCGCGACTGGGTGCCGAGCGTCACGGCGTCGTTGCGCCCGCAGTACGTCACGCCGGCCGGTCTGTTCGCGCCGTCGGGCACATGGCAGGCGCTGCTCTCGGCCAACATTCCGCTGTGGGATAGCGGTCAGCGCCGGGCGCTCAGGGCGCGACGCCAGGCCGACCTGTCGCTCTTCAAAGTCGACCGACGCGACGCCGAGCTGTCGGCCAAGTCCGAGGTCCGCATTGCGCGGACGACCATGGACGCCGAAGCGCGGGCGCTGGTGCGGTCGCGCGAGGCGGCCACCCACGCCGCCGAGGTGCTGCGCATCACCGACGTCGCGTTTCGCGCCGGCGCCACCACCAACATCGAGCTGGTGGATGCGCAGCGCCGTGCCCGCGACGCCGAGTCGGCCGTGACATTGGCCGAGGACCGCGCGCGCTCGGCCCGCCTGGCCCTGCTCGTGGCACTCGGCCGGTTTCCGGCGTAGCGGCGCGGGCCCCGTCTCCGCGAGTCGCAGCGAGATGGCTGGCCTTCGGCTCGCGCCGGGCGTAGACTGACGCCATGGCGCGGCGGCGCGGTCGCAGCGGGCAGTGGTGGCTGGCACTCTTCGCCGGCTGGATGGGCCTGCAGAGTCTCGACCTCGGTCCCGACCCGACGCTCATCGTGTCGCAGGCCGAGTCGTTCGCCGTGCGCGCCGTGGACGTCTCAGGCCGCCGCCATCCCATCGCCGTGTTCGATGGCCGCGGCTGGCTGGTCGACTCACCACGCGGCCTGGTCGGTCCGCCGGCGCCGGATCCCCCCGCCATCGTCGGCCTCGAGACCAGCGACGGCATTCCCGTGACCACCGTGCGCGTGTTCGCGGCCACCGGCGAGGGGTGGCGCTGGGCCCAACGCGCCGTCGAAGACGTGGCGGCCCGCACCTCCGGACTCGGCGAACGGCGCGTGACCGAGGTGTCGATGTACGTGCCGGCCGGTGCCGGCGCCAGGGCCGTCTATGTGGATCTCACCCTGCGCACGCCGGAGCCGGAATGGCGCGGCGCGGTGGTCGGCGCGTGGGTGCTGCCGCAGGAGGGCACGGCGCCGGTCGTGCTCGGGGCTCGGCCGGCGAGCTTTCGCTCCTACGACGAATACATCCGCATCCCGCGCCGCCATCCGCTGGGGATTGCGGTGGCGGGCCGGGGCGGCGTGCAGACGTGGGTGATGTACAACCGCAGCAAGGACGGCGACACCTTCGAGCTGGCGGGCATCAGCCGGCGTGGGCTCCGCGAGCACCCGCCGATCCCGCGCGGCGCGTCGTGACGCGCGACGCCTACTGGGCCGCCAGGAGCTCGATCTCGAAGATCAAGGTGGCGTTGCCGGGAATCACGGGCGGATTGCCGGCGCGGCCGTAGCCCAGTTCCGGCGGGATCACGACCCGCCGCTTCCCGCCGACGCGCATGCCGTTGACGCCCTGACTGAACCCGGCCACGACGCCGCTGCCAAGCGTGAACGAGAACTGCCCGGAGTCGAACTGCGTGCCCTTGTTCTCCGTCGCGGTGGTCGAATACAGCCACCCGGTGTAGGCGACCGTGGCGCCGCGCCCGACGATCGCCGTCGCGCCGGTGCCGACCACCAGGTCGGTGGCCGAGTAGGGAATCCCCAGCGACGGCGAGGTCGGCGTGTCGCCATCGCCGCCGCAGGCGGCCGTGGCGGCGGTGAGCATCAGGACGAAAGCGAAGCGCGTCAGTCGAAGCATCATAGGTATGGGTGCCGGGCAGTGTGGCGTCCCTCAGTATACCGGCGGCCGCTCGGCTGGCGACGGCGTCGGGCACAGCCAGATGCCGTGCATGAACTCCGCCCCTCCGGCGCAGATCCCGTACTTCACGAGGGGCACGTCGCGGGCGGCGGCCAGGCGCACGTACTCGTCGATGCGGTGCACGGTGATCGGGGCGACAATCAGCCGTTCCTGCGAGCGGAAGGTGAGCACGTAGGCGAGCCGGAAGTCGCCCCACAGCGCACGGAAGCCGCGGGCTTCGAGCGCGCGGGCGGCCTCGCCGCGCTGGTCGGGCCAGCGTCCGGCGCGGATCTCCTGGCTGAGCGCCGTGTAGTCGCTCAGGTTGAGACCGGCCCACAGCACCGTCGCCGTGACCAGGCCGGCGCGCGAACTCGCCACCGGCCAGCACAGGCCGGCCAGCAGCGCCCCGGTGGGCAGGAACAGCGCCAGCAGGTCGTAGCGCAGCGTCGCCTGTGAAATGCGGGAGCAGGCCACGAAGCCGTAAACCAGGCTCGAGAGCACGCCGACGGCGATGAGAAATCCCGGCAGCGCGGCGCCGGGGATCCGGCGAGTGGACGCCAAGGGTCGATCCGGAGCCGGCGCGGCGACTCCAGGGCGCCGAAGGGCCATCAGGCCGCAGCCGAGTCCGGCCAGTGTGAGCGCCAGCACCCACGGGGCGAGGCCGGGGTTGCCGTGGCCCATGCCGGAGCTGATCGTGACGTCGATCATGGGGCCCGGCGCGCCCCCGGCCATCAGTGGCAGGTGTTCGGTGACGAGTTGCCGCCCGCGCTCCGGCCAGGTGGACGGCGTCAGGCACACCTGCGCGGCGATGGCGTCACGGGCCGAGAGATTCACGAAGTCAGTGCGGACCTGGCTGTTGGGCCCGTACATATCGCCGTGCGGACGCAGCGCTGCCACGCTCATCTGCGCCGCAACCACACACGCCGCCGCGATCGCCCAGTGGCGGACGAGCGGACCCGGCGTGGCGCGGCGATGCCAGAGGTCGAGCCCGCCAAGCGCCGCGGCGGCGAGGATCGTGAACTCGCGGTGGGCCACGAAGGCGCCGAGCGCCAGTCCGAAGGCCCACGGACGCGCCCGCAGCGTCCACAGCACCAGCGCGTAGAGCAGCGGCTCGACGTTGCCGCCCATCGCGTCCATCAGGCGCGAGCCTGGCGTGACGGCGGGCAGCGCCAGCGGCAACGCGCCGGCCACGGCGAGCCACGGCGCCAGGCCGAGATCGCGGTGCGCCCGCCAGGCGAGCAGCAGCACCGTCCCCAGATTCATCACGAGCAGCGGCAGCTTGAGCGCCACTTCGGTCGGCCCGACGAGCCACATCACGGGCGCCGCCAGGTAGGCCTCCACCGCCAGCAGGTAGCTCTGTCCGTAGAAGAAGACGGGGAAGGCGCGGCCCTCGCTGATGTGCTTGGCCATCAGCCCGACCACGGCCTGATCGGCGTCGAAGCGCACGCCCGGCGCCATGAACGGCACCGCGCGCGCGAGCACGAGCCCGGCCGCGACGGTCAGGCACAGAAGAAGCGCGGCGCGGCGGGACACGGCGTCGTGAAGGATAACAAGCGCCGGAAGCCGAAGGGAACGCCTGAAAAAGGAAATGCGGCGGGGAAGGCGTCCTCCCCCGCCGCGCAGTGTGACTGCTGGCGAGCCCCAGCCCCCAGCCCCTAGCCCCCAGCCCCTGTCACTTGATGAAGAGCATCTCCCGGTAGGTGGGCAGCGGCCAGGTGGCGTGCGGCGCCAGCAGCTCGAGCTGGTCGCCCAGCTCACGCAGCTTGACCATCGACGGCACCACCTTGTCGCGCATGAACTTCGCGTGCTTTTCCACCGACGGCACCTGGTGGTCGAGCGACGCGGCGAGCGCATCGGTCTGCACGCGGAACTGGTCCACGAGCTTGACGATCTTCGCCAGCAGCTTCTTGCCCTCGCGGCTGGCGCCGCCGGCCTGCTTCACGGCCGTGACGCTGGCCGCGATCGCGCGCTGGTACTCGAACGCCGCCGGCAGGATGTAGCGGTTGGCCATCAGCACCATGAGCTGCGCTTCGACGTTGATGGTCTTGTTGTAGGTCTCGACGTTCACCTCGTAGCGCGCGTGCAGCTCGCGGGCGGTCAGCACCTTGAACTGCTCGAAGGCCTTGACGACCAGCGGCGTCGCGATCTCGGGCAGTGCGTCGACGGTGTTCTTGTGGTTGAGCAGACCGCGCTTGGCGGCTTCCTTCTGCCACTCCTGCGAGTAGCCGTTGCCGTTGAAGATGATCCGCTTGTGCTTCTTGAGCGTCGCCTTCAGCAGCGCCGCCACCGCCGCCTGCAGTTCCTCGCCCTTGGCGAGCGCCGCCTCGAGCTGGCCGCACATGTAGTCGAGCGATTCCGACACCGCCACGTTCAGGCAGGTCGCCGGGAAGGCGATGCTCTGGTTCGACGACACCGCACGGAACTCGAACTTATTGCCCGTGAAGGCAAACGGCGAGGTGCGGTTTCTGTCGCCGGCATCACGCGGCAGCTTCGGCAGCACCGAGACGCCGATATCGAGCATGCCGCCGTGCTTGCTCGAACGGGCGCCGCCCTTCTCGACCTGCTCGAGCACGTCGGTCAGCATGTCGCCGAGGAAGATCGAGAGAATCGCCGGCGGCGCTTCGTTGGCGCCGAGGCGATGGTCGTTGCCGGCGCTGGCGATGCTCATCCGCAGCAGCCCCTGGAAGGTGTCGACCGCGCGGATGACCGCCGTGCAGAAGAACAGGAACTGCATGTTGTCGTGCGGCGTCGCACCCGGGTTGAGCAGGTTGTTGCCCAGGTCGTCGCCCATGCTCCAGTTCACGTGTTTGCCCGAGCCGTTCACGCCCGCAAACGGCTTCTCGTGCGTGAGGCAGGCCAGCCCGTATTTCGGCGCGATGCGCTTGAGCGTCTCCATCGTCATCATCTGATGGTCGGTGGCGACGTTCATGCTCTCGAAGATCGGCGCCAGCTCGTACTGTGACGGCGCCACTTCGTTGTGGCGCGTCTTGATCGGCACGCCCACCTTGTAGAGCTCGGTCTCGACTTCGGCCATGTAGTTGAGCACGCGCTCGGGGATGGCGCCGAAGTACTGATCCTCGAGCTCCTGGCCCTTGGGCGGCCGCGCCCCGAACAGCGTGCGGCCGGCGTTGATGAGGTCGGGCCGGTTGTAATAGAAGTGGCGGTCGATCAGGAAATACTCCTGCTCGGGGCCGCAGGTGGCGGTCACGCGCGAGGCCGGCACGCCGAAGAGATTGAGCGCG
>JANNIB010000339.1:0-3712 GCA_031404695.1 Acidobacteriota bacterium | reverse complement strand
TCGTCGGCGACTTTTTCGGTCACGTCCGACCACACGGCGATGATCTTGTTCTTGCGCTCGCCGTTGGTGATGGCGCCTTCGAGGTACTGCTGTTCGACGCGGATCACCTCGTCGCTGGCCTTCGAGACCAGCTCCGGCTTGTTCTGCGGGATGATCAGGTCCTTGATGCCGACCGACAGTCCCGAGCGCGTCGCGTAGGTGAAGCCGGTCGTCTTCAGGCCGTCGAGCATCTCGACGGTGAGCGGCAGGCCGTGGTGCAGGTAGCAGCGCTGCACCAGCTGCTGCAGGCCCTTCTTCTTGAGCAGGCCGTTGACGAACGGCAGGCCCTTGGGCAGCGCGGCGTTGAAGAGCACGCGGCCGACGGTGGTGTTGATGATCTTGTTCTCGACGTCCTGCACATCGGTGTGCAGCACGTCCTGGTCGTCGCGCGCCGCCGTCAGGTCCTGCAGGGGCCCGGTGTAGCGCAGACGGATCGGGGTGAGGGTCTCGAGCTCGCCGGCCTCGAGCGCCAGCACCACGTCGTCGATGCTGCCGAACGCCCGGCCTTCGCCCTTGGCTCCGGTCTTCGACTTGGTCATGTAGTAGCAGCCGAGCACGATGTCCTGCGAGGGCACCGTGATGGGCGCGCCGTTGCTCGGTGAGAGCACGTTGCGCGACGACATCATGAGCTCGGTCGCTTCGATCTGCGCTTCCGGCGACAGCGGGATGTGCACCGCCATCTGGTCGCCGTCGAAGTCGGCGTTGAACGCCGTGCAGACCAGCGGGTGGATGCGGATGGCCTTGCCCTCGACCAGCACCGGCTCGAACGCCTGGATACCGAGGCGATGGAGCGTCGGCGCGCGGTTGAGCAGCACCGGGTGCTCCTTGATCACCTCTTCGAGCACGTCCCACACTTCGGGACCCTGCTTCTCGACCATCTCCTTGGCCTGCTTGATGGTCGCGACCAGGCCGCGCTCTTCGAGCTTGTTGTAGATGAACGGCTTGAAGAGCTCGAGCGCCATCTTCTTCGGCAGACCGCACTGGTGGAGCTTCAGCTCCGGTCCGACGACGATGACCGAACGGCCCGAGTAGTCGACGCGCTTGCCGAGCAGGTTCTGGCGGAACCGGCCCTGCTTGCCCTTGAGGGTGTCGGAGAGCGACTTGAGCGGGCGGTTGTTGGCGCCGCGCAGCACCCGGCCGCGGCGACCGTTGTCGAACAGCGCGTCGACGGCCTCCTGCAGCATGCGCTTTTCGTTGCGGATGATGACGTCCGGCGCCTTGAGCTCCATGAGCTTCTTGAGGCGGTTGTTCCGGTTGATCACCCGGCGGTAGAGGTCGTTCAGATCGGAGGTCGCGAAGCGGCCGCCGTCGAGCGGCACCAGCGGGCGCAGTTCCGGCGGAATCACCGGCACCACGTCGAGGATCATCCACTCCGGCTTGTTGCTCGACTTGCGGAACGAGTCGACCACCTTGAGCCGCTTGGCGAACTTCAGCTTCTTCTGCGTCGAGGTTTCCGAGCGCATCTTCTCGCGCAGTTCCACCGCCAGCGTCTCGATCTGGACGCGCTTGAGCAGTTCCTTGATGGCTTCGGCGCCCATCTGCGCCTTGAACTTCGTGAAGCCGTATTCCTCACGGGCCTTGCGGAACTGATCCTCGTTGAGGAGCTGGTTCTGCTTGAGCTCGGTGTCGCCCGGATCGACGACCACGTAGGCTTCGAAGTACAGCACGCGCTCGAGGTCCCGCAGCGGGATGTCGAGCAGGTGGCCGATGCGGCTGGGCAGCCCCTTGAAGAACCACACGTGGCTGACCGGCGTAGCCAGGCGGATGTGGCCGAGGCGCTCGCGGCGCACCTTGGCCTGCGTGACTTCGACGCCGCACTTGTCGCAGATCACGCCGCGATGCTTCATGCGCTTGTACTTGCCGCACAGGCATTCCCAGTCGGTGATCGGCCCGAAGATCTTGGCGCAGAACAGGCCGTCACGTTCCGGCTTGAAGGTGCGGTAGTTGATCGTTTCCGGCTTGGTGACCTCGCCGAACGACCACTGTTCGATCTTCTCCGGCGATGCGAGGCTGATGCGGATCGCGTCGAAATCGGCGCGCAGCGCCGTCTTGCTGTCCGTGAAGCTTGGTCTCAACATGGAATCCTCAGCCCTCCAACACCGGTTCGGCCGGCACGTCGATTACGTCCACCGGCCGCCGCTTCGTGGAAATCAGTTCCACGTCGAGGCAGAGTGACTGCAGCTCGCGAATGAGCACGTTGAACGACTCGGGCAGCCCGGGCGTGAAGCTGGCGTCACCCTTGACGATCGACTCGTAGATCTTCGCGCGGCCCGTCACGTCGTCGGACTTGGCCGTGAGCAGTTCCTGGAGAATGTGCGCGGCGCCGTAGGCTTCGAGCGCCCACACTTCCATTTCGCCGAAGCGCTGGCCGCCGAACTGTGCCTTGCCGCCCAGCGGCTGCTGGGTGATGAGCGAGTAGGGCCCGATCGACCGCGCGTGAATCTTGTCGTCGACCAGGTGCGAGAGCTTCAGCATGTAGATGTAGCCGACGGTGACCGGCTGCTCGAAGAGGTCGCCGGTCAGACCATCGCGCAGGCGCGTCTTGCCGCCCACCTGGTCGAGTCCAGCCTTCTCCAGCCAGTCGGTGATCTCGGCCTCGGTCGCGCCGTCGAAGACGGGCGTGGCGAAGTAGAGGCCGAGGGCGTGCGCCGCCCAGCCGAGGTGCGTTTCGAGGATCTGCCCGACGTTCATGCGCGACGGCACGCCCAGCGGGTTGAGCACGATCTCCACCGGCGTTCCATCCGGCAGGTACGGCATGTCCTCTTCCGGCAGCACCCGGGCGATGACGCCCTTGTTGCCGTGCCGGCCGGCCATCTTGTCGCCCACCTGCAGCTTGCGCTTCATGGCGACGTAGACCTTGACCAGCTTGATGACGCCCGGCGGCAGTTCGTCGCCGCGGCGCACCTTTTCCTTCTTCTCCTCGAAGATCTGGCGGATGACGTCGACCTGACGTTCCGTCCGCTCTTCGATGGCCCGCAGATCCGGCTCGAGGCCGGCATCGTCGGTTTCGACCTTGGCGCGGACCAGCACCGCGAACGGCAGGTCCTGCATCGTCTCCGGCGTCAGCGCCTGGCCCTTGCGGAGCAGGCGTTCACGGCCGAATTCGTCGAACAGGTCGGCGCGGAGCGTGCGGCCGGTCAGCAGCTGCGCAACGCGCTTCTTGGTCTCTTCGTGCAGGATGCGGATTTCGTCCTGCTGGTTCTTCTCCATGGTGTCGAGCTCTTCCTGCTCGATCGCCTTGGCCCGGTCGTCCTTCTCGATGCCCTTGCGCGAGAAGATCTTGACGCCGACGATGATGCCCTCGATGCCCGGCGGGCAGATGAGGGAAGCATCGCGGACGTCGCCGGCCTTCTCACCGAAGATCGCCCGCAGCAGCTTCTCTTCCGGGGTCAGCTGGGTCTCACCCTTCGGCGTGACCTTGCCGACCAGGATGTCGCCCGGCTTCACGTAGGCGCCGATGCGGATGATGCCCGAGTCGTCGAGGTCGCGCAGGTAGGTCTCGGACACGTTCGGGATGTCGCGGGTGATTTCTTCCGGCCCGAGCTTGGTGTCGCGCGCTTCGATCTCGAATTCCTCGATGTGGATCGAGGTGTAGTAGTCCTCTTTCACGGCCTTCTCGGACACCAGGATGGCTCCATGATCGCCGCCTCCGAGCAGTACCGATCCCGCTCAC
>JANNIB010000338.1:0-6227 GCA_031404695.1 Acidobacteriota bacterium | reverse complement strand
ATGACGTCGCAGTCGAGCCAGATGGTGCGCTCGCCCAGCCGTTCCATCCGGACCACCGCGCGCATCGAGCGGCCGATGAGCCGCTGGATCTCCATCGTGCGGCCGCCCACCTTGCCCTGCGACGCCTCGCGCGTCGTGCGGGTGTTGGTGGCGCGTGGCAGCATGCCGTATTCGGCGGTGACCCAGCCCTTGCCGCTGCCGCGCAGGAAGGGCGGCACGCGATCTTCAACCGACGCCGTGCAAATCACTTTCGTGTGGCCCACTTCGATGAGCACCGAGCCCTCGGCATGGGCGAGATAGCCGGGCGAGATGGTGACGGGACGCAGGTCCCCGGGAGCGCGGTCGAATTGTCTGGTCATGGGACGCGGATCAGCCCTTCATTCTTCCGCAAGGGCTCACGCAAGTCCACATGTCCGGTGAGCGTCTCGACCTCGCGGCCATCGATCAGGATCTGCACGCGGGCGATCGGCGTGAGGTTCGTGGTGAGCACCGAGACGATGGCGTAGGTTGCCATCAACTCGTTGTGCGAGCCGCCCGGCAGCGCCGACACGAACGTGCCGTCGAGGTCCACGTAGGCCTCGTCGCGGCTGGTCAGAAACACGCCGCGCACGGTGACACCGGCCGGCACGGCGCGGGTGAGCGGCGCCGGTGGCTCGGTGGCAAGCTGCGCTTCGATGAGGGCGCGGGCCTGCGCGGCAGGCGAGTCGCGCAGCGGCACGTCCATCGACGTGCCTTCGAGCAATGTGCCGTCTTCCGACACGAAATAGAGGATGGCGGCGATGTGCGGCCCCACCGCCGCCGGCGTCTCGGCCGCCGGCGCGGCCGGCTCGGCGTCGGGCGTCGGCGCGGCCAGACGCCGGCCGAGCGCCGAGAACATCAGCCAGCCGAGGCCCACGACCAGTGCGGCGACGGTGGCGACCGTGGCGGCCCGGCGAGGCGTCATGGCGCCGTCTTCTCGACGCGGGCGCGGAAGGCCGTGATGGCTTCGAAAATGGCGAGTGCCACTTTGTCCTGGTGCGCGGCGCTCGTGAGCGCCTTCTCTTCCTCGGGATTCGAGAGGTAGCCGATTTCCACCAGCACCGCCGGCATGTTGGCGCCGACCAGCACCCGAAACGGCGCCTGCTGCACCGGCCGCGGGCTCATCTCGACCTTGCTGCGCAGCGCCGTCTCGACCAGCGCGGCGAAGGTGGCCGACTGCTCGAGATGACGCAGTTGCGCGGTCTCCCACAGGATGAGCTCGATGGCGCGGGTGCCGCCGCCCAGCTGCGGCAGCGACTCAGGCTGCTGGATGGCGCGCCGCGACTCGAGGCTGGCGCGGTCCACACTCAGGTAGTAGACCTCGGCGCCCTTCACCGACGGCCGCACGGCGGCGTTGGCGTGGATGCTCACGAACAGATCGGCGCGGTTGTTGTTGGCGATGGCGGCGCGCTGGTCCTGATCGAGCGTGCGGTCGTCGTCGCGCGTGAGGATGACGCGCAGCCCCAGGCGCCCTTCGAGCAGCGCCTTGAGCCGCCGGCTCACCTGCAGGGTCACGGCCTTTTCGATCGTGCCGCCCGGTCCGGCCGTGCCATCGGCATCGCCGCCATGGCCCGCGTCGATAACGATGGTGCGGAAGCCTCCAGGCGGCGTCGGAAGTGAGGGCAGCGTCGTCGGATCCGGCGCGGGAGTCGCGGCCGCGGCGGCGGCCGGCGCCGGCGCGCCTGTCGTGAGCGTCTCGGCGCCAGCGGCCATCAGATCGATGATCAGGCGGGTCGTGCCGGCGTCGATCGGCTGCACCGTGGCGCGGTGGGTCTGGAAGCGCGGACCCGTCGCCAGCACGAGGCTGGCCGCGTCGCCTGGGCGGATGCCCTGCAGCAACGGGTTCGACGGCACCGTCGGCACGGCCGCGTCGACGGCATCGGCCGCGAAAGTGACGACCAGCTCGCTTCCGGTGCGGGTCACGGTGGTCTCGGTGGCGGGGGAAATCTCCAGCGTGAGCTGGGCGGCGCTAGCCGCGAATTCGCCGCGCACGACCACCCGCGGCACGCGCAGGTCGCCGACGACGAAGAGGCGGCCGGCCCGGCGGAAGTCCACGCGGCGGTCGAGCACGAGGCCGACGACGCGGGTGACGAACTCGGGCGTCACGACGATGCGGCCGTCGGGGCGCAGCGGCGGCGCGGCCAGCGACACCAGGCGCCCCTGCACAGACACGACGTTGCGATCGGGCGTAAGCACGGCCGATCGACCGCCAGCGCTCATGGTGGTGGTGCCGGTCACGCGATCGTCGCGCAGCGTCAGGCCGAGCGCACCGGCGAGGTCGTCGAGCGACAGGTAATCGCCGCCGTTCACCGTGGTCACGGTGAGGCTGCGGCGGCCTTGCGCGCTCACGAGCGTGATGGGCGAGGGCGACGGCGCCTGCGCGACCGGGACGGTGCCGGCGACCGCGAGCGTCAGGGCGACACACAGGAGAACGGCGAGACGGCGCACGACGCACCATTCTAGCGTGGGCCGCGATCGGTGGCCGTGGCGCGCGGGGAACTTCGATAGAATCGATCGGGGCAGGAGGACGAACCGTGATGGCGATGCGTAGCGGGATGGCAGTGGCGGTGGTGATGGCAATGCTCGCAGCACCCGAGCTGGTGGCGGCGCAGGCGGCGGCGCGTCCGGCCACCGTCGACCTGTGGGCATCTGGCAAGACGGCTTTCGGAGTCTTCGTCCCCGATGAGAACCCCGCCCCGCGCGGCCCCAACCGCGGCCCAGCCGTCTACACCGTGGCCGGTGGCCAGGCCCTGGCGAAGAACCCGCTCATCGACTTCGTGTTCCTGAACCTCGAGGGCCGCTACGACCGCAATGCCGTGATGTCGATCAGCGAGGGCCTCGGCAAGAAGGGCACACTCGGCCGCAAGATGCTGCTGGTGCGGATTCCCGCGCTGGCCGAGGCCGGTCCCGCCGAGACGCTGGTCCGCATCAAGGAGATTCTCGCCATGGGCGCCGACGGCATCACGCTGCCGCACATCGAAAACCTCGACCAGGGCCGACAGGCCATCAGCCTCTTCGCCGATGCCCGCGCCAACGTCTGGTCGGCCGCCAACCCGACCGGCACCGTGGTGGCGATGCTGATGCTCGAAGATCCGCTGGCCGCGGCGGCGGCGAAAGACATCGCCGACATCGGCGGCTACAGCGTGCTGGCGTGCGGCATCGGCAGCCTGACCGGCGCGCTCAACGGCGATCGGGCCGCAGCGGAGAAGGCCAATCAGGCCATCATGGTCGAGACCAAGCGCACCAGGCTGGTCAACATGATCACGGCCAACGACAAGGACGTCGCGCAGCGGGTCAAGGAAGGGTTTCTCGGGCTGCTGGTGCCGACCGACGAGGTCATCAAGCTGGGGCGCGCCGCCGCGGGACGGTAGCGTCCTCGGAGGAGCGAGGGTCCCTGCCCAGCTGTGGGCATTCGCGGAGCCCGGCCGGGACCCGCGAAGACGCACGACGCGGTCGCCGGACGCTGGCGAGGGCTCTGCCGGGACCTTGCCAGAAATCCTCCCGTTACCCCATCCGTAGGCGTAGCATCCGGGATGGTCCCCGAGGGGGGACTGTCGTCCATTCGTTCATCCTGAGGGGCTGGCTTCCCGGCTTCTCCAGGAGGACAACATGAATCGCATCGCACTCGCCGCAGTTCTCGTCGGGCTCGCCGCACTGCAGGTGACGGGACGGGCTCAAACCGGGGCGGCCGACGGCGCTTGGTATACCGCAACGACCTACTCCGTGAAGCCCGGCATGATGCCGGAGTTCCGACAGCTGATCATCAAGGAGACCAACCCGGCGGCGAAGAAGGCCGGCTTGACGCAGAGCCAGGTCTGGCGGTTTGCGACGGGTAACACCAATCGCGTGCTGCGCATCGTGCTTCACGCCAGTCTGGCCGACAGAGACCGCCCGAGCGCCGTCCAGAGAGGCATGGGCGATGCGCCATTCGCGGCCTACCAGAAGAAGGTCGGGACGCTCGTCGAGTCAATCAACACCTACATCGGACAGCAGCGGCTCGACATGGGCTGGAACCCGGCGGGCAGCCCGGCGCCGAAGTTGGCCGAACGCTACACGGTGCGGGTCGCACCGGGGCGCAATGCCGAGTACCTGAAGTACGTCCAGGCATTCCTCGAGGCCGCGAAGAAGTCCGGGCATCACCGGACGGCCGGACAGGTCGTCTTCGGCGGCCCGGTCGGGACGTTCGTGTCGAATACCTTCTACGACAGCTACGCCGATCTCGAGAAGGGGCGTCCGCCAAATCGCGTGATGTCGCCCGCGGAGCTCACGGCGTTCAACGCGCTGAACCCGCCGGGACTGATCACGGTCGTGAGCCGCGACATCACCATCTACGACGCCGAGATGAGCGTGGTGGCCGCCGCGACCACTTCGTCGAAGTAGCGCGCGGCAGCCCTCTCGGGCTTCGCGTCAGTCCATGCCGGCGCCAGGGTCTTCGACCGTGGCGCCGGTTCGCCTGTACTGCGCAGTGATGCCTCGAGGGATTGACCCTACGCTGTGCGGGTGGATAATCCCACGATGATCGTGACGCTCGATGCCAAGCGGCGGCTGACCGTGCCTGCCAGCCTCGCGCCCGCGGCGCCCGGGGACTACTTCGACGCGCACTTCGATGCCGAGGAAGATGCGCTCGTCTTCCGGCGACTGGCGTGTAAGGAGGACTGGCTCGCGGTGCCGAAGGCCTGTCCCGTCAGCTGCGGGTCGTCGAGTGGAGCCCAGAGGACCGGTGCTTCGTGGGAAGCGCACCGCCGCTCATCGGCCGCTGCTGTCACGGTCCGACGGAAGCAAACCTGTGCTGCGGCAGTTGAAGCGCATCGTGGACGACTGGATCCGGCTCGCGGACAAGGAAGGTGTGGCGTTGCCTGCGGCCGAACGAATGCCGAATACAACGGCCGGTTCCTGCTTCGCGTACCGGCACCGGTGCACCAGGCGCTGGCGCTCAAGGCTCGTGCGGCCGGTAAGAGCCTGAATGCCTACTGCGCCGAGAAACTGGCCGTGCTGTAGCCGCGGCCCTCAGGCCTCTAGCGTCTGGACCGTCTGCTCGACGGCGCGCCGGAAGGACGCCGGGTCGATAGCGGGATATCGATAGAGTTCCGGCGCGATCTGTTCGAAGAACACCAGCAGGCGGGCCGGCTCGATAAGGCCGCGCGCCGCCATCTCGCGCACGTCCGTGACATCCCGCGCGTGGGCGCGTTCGATTTTCGAGAGGGCCTGCGCGTAGAAGTCGTAGTGGTGGAAGTCGATGGCGCCTTCACGGATCACGAACGGGCTGCGGTCGCGCCAGCCCGGCAGCTCCGGAATGAAGTGTGCGGGCGACGCCAGTTCGACGTTGACGTGCAGTTCTTCTTTGATCGCCGGAATCTCGCGGAGCAGCGCGTCGAGTCCGGGGTCGAGGTCCAGATCGATGTCGAGCGTCGTGGGACGCCAGTCGAGCCACACGGCACAGGCGCCGCCGACCAGATACACGCGTCCGCGTGCCCGAGTTCTCTGGCCGAGCAGGCGCATGAACTGTCGCAGGCGGGCGGCGTCGGTCAGCTCACGCATTCGCCGGCCCGTTCGAAGCTGACGAGCGTGCGGATGAGCGCGTTATAGCGGGAGTGCGCTGAATCGGCATCCGAGCGCGCCAACAGAGCGTAGAGCCGGTGCTCGGGTGACGGATCGCGCGGCGTGGCGGACCATTCCTGGGGAGGCTCGGACACAACGAGGCCCAACCGGCGCAGGCGCGGCTCGCCAATGAGGACGAGGAGTGCCGCCTCCGTTTCGTGCCCGGCCGCGAGGTCGCGCAGGCCCTGCGCGACGAGGTCGGCTCCAGGCAAGCTGGTCATGTCCACGGCCGCAGTATAGCGAAGGCCGATCATCCTCACCGCAGCCGCGCCAGCAGTTCGATTGCGCTCCACAGGGCCAGCCCGCCACCGACAAAGCCGGCGATCCACTTCGCAGCGTCGAGCGCGCTGCGCTCCAGGCGCGCGCGAAGGCCGGCAAACCGCGCCGCTACGCGATCCCCAAGGGCCAGATGCGCCGACAGCAGCACCAGGGGCGGCGTGACGAAGATGAGGTTGTAGCCGGCGAGCAGTGGCACCCAGCCGGATGCCGGCAGGTCAGCGCCGGCCAGGATGGCGAGGGCGCCGAGATACGGCAGGGCGGTGGGCAGTTCGAGCACGGTAACCGTCACGCCCAGTGCGGCCAGCGCCACATAGGTGCCGGTCGACGGCGGC
>JANNIB010000337.1:0-5442 GCA_031404695.1 Acidobacteriota bacterium | reverse complement strand
CCGACGCACAACTCGACGCCATCACGATCGTGACGAACTGGACGACGCTGCTGAAGCAGTAGCGTCGGGGACGGTGTCGCTATCGCGACGGTTACAACCCCAGAAACAGCTCGAGCCCCTGATCGACCCTCGCCAGTTCGTGGGACGACACGAGCCCGAAGACCCGTCGGATGCGGCGCTTGTCGATCGAACGCACGTGATCGGTGAGCGCGCACGACGTCTTGGCGAGACCGCTCGGCCCCGGTGCCAGGGCCGGATAGAGTGCGCCCTCGCCGGGTGTACCAGTGACGGGCACGACCGCGATCAGGGGAAACCGCTGGTCGGCGTTCACGGCGGGGTCGCTGACCACGATGCAGGGTCGCACGCCCCGCTGCTCCTGGCCCTGCGTGGGATCGAGTTCCACCAGCACGATGGTGCCGCGTTCGAGCGTCATCCGCGGTCTTTCGTCCAGCCTTGCCCTTCGATCCACTGCACCGGGGTTCCGGCCGTGGCATCGACCAGCCCGTCGTCGGAGGGCAGGTCGGACACCCAGTCGCCCAGGCCGGTGTCGACCAACGCCACGGTGTCGGCGTGAGGCTGTCGGATGGAGTGGAGCAACGCCGCTTGCCGTCGCCGCGCCAGTTCGTGCTTTACGGCGTCGGCGATGAACCGACTTCGATTCCGCTCCAGCCGATCGATGTCTGCGATCAACTCGGCGGCAAGAGTGACCGTTACGCGCTCAGTCGCAGCCATGAATGCCAGTATGACTCAGGATATGATCATACTCAAGCTGGGTCCTTGGGCTACCGCTGCACAGGGGAATACGTGACGCCGTCCGGGCTGTTCTGCACCTCCACCCGCCCCAGTGTCTGGCCGGTCACGAGATCCAGCACCAGCATCGAGTTGTCGTTGCGGACGGTCACGAACGCGTGCCGGTTGTCGGGATGCGGAAACACGCCCGCGGTCTCGGGTTTCGCGACCTTCGTCCGGCCCAGGGGAATGGACTTCAGCAGTGTCTGTGTGGCCACGTCGGCCACGACCAGTGACGACGCCTGCGCGTGGGGCACGAGCGCGCGCGTGCCGTCGGGCGTGAACTGCACGCGGTAGGGGAAACCGGGGGACGGGATGCGCTTCACGACCTCCAACGACCGCGTGTCGATGATCGAGATGCTGTCTTCCGCGCGATTGCCCGCCCACACCCAGCGGCCATCGGGCGTCACGCCCACGCCCTCGCATTCCTTGCCGGTCGGCACGTCCTTGATCTTGGCGCCGGTGGCGAAGTCGAAGGCCGTGATGCTGCCATCGCGCATGTTCGAGCAGTAGAGGCGTGTGCGATCGGTGGAGAGCGCCAGCATGTGCGACACGGCCAGCCCGGTCTTGAACACGCGCTCCACGGCGCCGTTCGTCACGTTCACGAGCAGCAGCGCCTGGCTGCCTTCCACCGTGACGACCACGCGCGAGCCGTCCACCCAGCGCACGTCGTGCGGGGCGCGGTATTCGCCCAGATCGATGGTCTTCACGGTGTCGCCGCTCGGCAGCGCGATCAGGCTCAGGGCCTTCTGCTGGCCCACGCCCTGCTTGTTGTAGTTGGTCACGAGCACCAGGCGCCCGTCGGGCGACACGGCCGCCTCGTGCGGACCGCCGACCACGGCCACATGGCGGTAGGCCGTCATGGTCTTCAGGTCGATGAGCGTGACGGTATCCGACTGCTGGTTGACGGCCACGACCGTCCCGCTCAGCGGGACTCGGGGCTGGCCCTGGACCGGGCGCAGGCTGACGGCGGCGAGGAACATCAGGGCGAGGGTGGCGGCACGCATGCCCCCCAAACTAGCCGCCGGCCCGGTCTGGAGCAAGGGCGAAGACGGGATCGCCGCCTGGTGAAACGGCGGTACGATCGTCGTCGTCCAAGCGACTGAACCTCCAAGGAGTCACATGTCAGACACGAAGATCATTGCCGTTGTCGGCGCCACGGGCGCCCAGGGAGGCGGCCTCGTCCGCGCCATCCTCGCCGATCCGCAGGGCGGCTTCGCCGTTCGCGCCATCACCCGCGACCCCAACTCCGACGCCGCGAAGACGCTGGCGGCCGCCGGGGCAGAGGTGGTGGCCGGTGATGTGGACGACGCGGCCAGCCTCGAGCGGGCCTTCGCCGGCGCGTATGGTGCCTACTGTGTGACCTTCTTCTGGGCGCACTTCTCCCCAGAGAAGGAGCAGGCTCAGGCCAAGAACATGGCCGACGCCGCCAAGGCTGCCGGTCTGCAGCACGTCATCTGGTCCACCCTCGAAGACACCCGCCACTGGATGCCCAAGGGCGACAACCGCATGCCCACGCTCATGGGCAAATACAAGGTGCCGCACTTCGACGCCAAGGGCGAGAGCGACCGCTTCTTCACCGACGCCGGCGTCCCCACGACGTTCCTGCTGGCGTCGTTCTACTGGGACAACCTGGTCGGCTTCGGCGCCGGCCCCAAGCGCGATGCCGAGGGCCAGCTCCAGTTCACGCTGCCGATTGGCGATGTGCCGATGGCGGGCATCGCCGCTGAAGACATCGGCCGCTGCGCATACGGCATCTTCCAGCGTGGCAGCGAGTTCATCGGCGCGCGGGTGGGGGTGGCCGGCGAGCACCTGACCGGCGCCGAGATGGCGGTGGCGATGACACGCGCCATCGGGCAGCCGGTGCACTACAACGCGGTCACGCCGGCGGTGTACCGCAGCTTCGGGTTCCCCGGTGCCGAGGACCTCGGCAACATGTTCCAGTTCTATCGCGACTTCGAGCCCGACGTGAACGCCGTCCGCAACGTCGCGCGCTCACGGTCCCTGAACCCCGCGCTGCAGTCGTTCGACGCCTGGCTCGGCGCCAACGCCCGCCGCATCCCGCTCGGCTAGCGGCGGCGATGGTCACGGCCCCGGGGGCTCGGGGAAGAGTCCCTGCGGCGGTGGCGCGTAGATGCCGTCGACGCGGCCGTCGCGGGCCCAGACGGCGCCGGCTGGCGGGTGCACGTAGGTCGGCTCGCTGCTGGTGCGGGCGCGGGCGAGCAGTTCCGGCAGATAGGTGGGATCGATCCGGAACCGTTCGCCCAGCCGGTCAGCGCTCTCACGGTGCACCAGCAGTTTGGTGATCTCGCCGGTGGGGCGGCCGTGCGCCACCGGCAGGGCCACCATCCAGCCGCTGCGGCGCCCCTGCAGCAACCACACCGGCGGCGGTTCGCCGTGGGCCGACCGCTCGAGGAAGATCTCATACGGGGGGTTGTAGAGCGCCGGGGCCTCCTGCATGACGCGGCGGGCGATCGCGCGATGCTCCAGCCAGTTGGCCGGGCCCGGCGGATCGAACAGCAGGGTGGCGCCCGAGGTGACGACCGAGGCGCAGACCAGCGTGAGCCGCGCGCGGCCCTCCCACGCCTCGAGCACGAGCCAGATCAGGATCGGCAGCAGCCACACGAGATACCTGTGCAGGCCGCGGCCATCCGTGTTCCAGTTCACCTGCACCTGCACCGCGAGCATCACGCCGGCGAGGGTGGCGGCCACGGCCAGCGCGCGTGCGTCGCGCCGACCGACATGACGGGCCAGCGCCCACGGCGCTGCGATGAGCAGCGCCGGCACGTAGGGCAGCAGGCCGATGTTCAGGTCGAAGAGCAGGCTGGCCGTGCGCGCCACCGAGACGAGTGACAGGTCGGTGTTGGTGCGGGTCAGCAGGGTCGGCTCCCCGAAGTGGAACAGGTAGTCGACCGCGGAGACTACCGCCCCGCTGGCGCCCGCGGCCGCGCGCGCCGCCCCGGGCCAGTGGCCGCGCCACAGGGCAACCGCGAACGGCGCCGCGGCGAAGATCCCGAGCGGCGGCGTCTGCGCCGCGGCCAGGCCGGCGGCGACAGCGGCCCACCCGTAGTTGTCGCGATCCAGCGCGACGAGGGCCATCGTCACGAGCGCCCAGCAGAACACCTCGACGCCGGTGAAGGTCACGTACCACGACACCGGCGTCACGACGAGCAGCAGCGCCCAGGCGAGGCGGCGGGTCCAGGCACCCCGTGCCGCGAACAGCACGGCGCCGAGCGCCAGGCCGAACATCACGGCGTTCGTGACGATGAGGGCGTTGAACTGAGGTGCGCCGGCCATGCGAAGTGCCAGCCTGGCGGGATAGGCCGCGAGCGAATAGAGCCAGAAATGATCGGCGTAGAGGCGGCCGCGCGAGTCGGGCACGAAGCGGTGGGGCAGTTCATCGCCGTAGAGCTCGCGCGCCGGCGGCAGCGACACCCCGGGGTTCGCCGCTGCCTGCGCGGCGTCGATGCCGGCAAACACGGCATCCACGTCGTCCGCGCGGATGTCGAACGAGCCGTGGCGGGCAAACGCCTCGAGCATCGTCAGGTATTCCCAGGCGTCGCCCTGACGTGCGAAATCGGCCCGGGCACACCAGCCGACGAGGACGGCGGTGCCAAGGACGAGCGCCAGCAGACTCAGTCGTCGGGGGGGCATTCGGGCTGAGTGGCGCCAGTATGCGACAGAACGGCCCGCGGCGGTGCGGCGATCGCCGGTGCCCGCCTCACCCCTCGCTCAACGAGAACAGGACGATCGCGACGATGATGGCGGCCAGCACGGCGAAGAAGATCTTCACCCAGCTATATGGCTGCTCGCCGGCAATGGCCCCGGTGACGCCGTTGACCTCCACCTGATAGGCCGCGCGTCCGTAGTCGTAGTGCAGCAGCCACACCGGCAGCAGCGTGTGCTTGAAGGTCTGGTCGGTGTAGGTCGCGGCGATCTCGAGATTGCGGTAGGTGTCGCCGGGGATGTCGCGGGCGCAGGCGGCGCGCACCTTGGCATCCATCTCGGCCCGCGAGCGTTCGGCCGCGCCGACCAGATCGAGCTGGTACTGCTCGACCACCCAGCCCGAGACGTAGCCGCGATCGTAGGGACGCAGGGCGGTGGTCGGAAACGGCTCGATGGCCTTGAGCAGCGCCGGGCGCAGGCCCTGGGTGGCCGCGACCAGTTCGTCGTCGAAGGTGGTCGACAGCTCGCCGGCGGCCGGCACCCAGCGGACGCGCCGTTCCTGCACGGTCTCGGTACGCCCGTTACGTCTGACGGTGCGCGCCTCGTAGTAGTAATGGCCGGCCTCGGCCTGCCAGCGCGCGAAGACCCGCGCGTCGAAGGTCCAGTAGGGCAGGTAGATGCCGCCCACGCGGTCGGTCAGCGCCGCCTTCTTCAGCCGGTTCGGTGCGAACCAGCGACTCGCATACCAGCGGCGGATCGACTCGCGCACCTGTGCTTCGGTGATCGTGAACGGCAGCAGGCTCTCGGGATAGATGGCGTTGCGGGTCTTGGTGTAGGGCACCACCGACGCCGAGCCGCAGAACTCGCAGCGCTGGGCGACACGCGTGGACTCGAAGAGCGAAATCGCCTTGCAGCTCTGACACTGCACCGACGTACGGTCCTGCTCCCAGCCGCGATTGGCGTCGGGGATTGCCCGCAGCGCCAAGG
>JANNIB010000336.1:0-11050 GCA_031404695.1 Acidobacteriota bacterium | reverse complement strand
CGTGCCTTCGTGGATGGCGCGACCCGTCGTGTAGTTCACGCCGTAGCCAATCACCGGCCAGCCGTAGTTCATGCCGGGCACGATCACGTTCAGCTCGTCGCCGCCCTGCGGCCCGTGCTCGTTCTGGAACAGATCGCCGGTGGTCGGATGGAAGGCCATGCCCTGCGCGTTGCGATGGCCGAGCGTCCAGATCTCGGGCAGCGCGTGCGGCTTGCCCACAAACGGGTTGTCTTTGGGCACGCGGCCGTCGTCGTGCAGGCGCACGGTCTTGCCGTTGTGCGTCAGCAGATCCTGCGCGGGATGGCGGTTCAGATCCGCCACCGCCGGCCACTGCCGATCGCCCAGCGTGACGAAGAGGTAGCCGTCTTTGTCGAAGGCGATGCGTCCGCCCCACATCGAGCTGCGGTTGGTGCCGTTGCCGGGGGCGTTGGCGACGAAGATCTCCTGCATGTTCGAGAGGCGATCGTTCTCGTAGCGTCCGCGGGCCACGACGAGGTTGCCGTAGCCGTTCGGGCCCGGCTTCACATAGCTCAGGTACATCAGGCGGTTCGCGGCAAACTGCGGGTGCAGCACTACGTCACGCAGCCCCGCCTGCTCGCGGCCATCCTGCGCGGTGGCGCCGTTGCCGAGGAAGAGGATGTCGGGCACGCCGGCCACCGGCGCCGCCAGGAGCTTGCCCTGCCGCACGATGCGCAGCCGCCCCGGACGCTCGGTGATGAGCATGTCGCCCTCGGGCGTGAACGCCATCGAGTGCGGATGCTGCAGCATGGCCACCGTTTCGAGCCGGAAGTCGTGCAGCGAGGTGCGGTAGACCGGCGCCGCCACGGGGGCCTGTGCCATGGTGAGCGCGCCGCCAGCCGCGACGGCGGCGGCGAGCGCGGCCAGCGCGATCGAGGTTGAACGGCGGGCGGGACGGGCGGAGGATGTCAGCATCACGCCGTCACGATACGGCGGACGGCCCGCGGAAGCAATTGCCGGACGAAATCCTGAGGCCGTGGCCGTCTACATCGATGGCAGGAGATTCAGCCATGAGCAAACGCAAAGCGTCGAAGTCGCCAAAGGCGGCCGGTGCGCGTCGCCCCGCCGCTCGCGCCGGAGCGCGCAAGACCCGCAAGACCCGCAAGACCGCCGCAAAAAGCCCGGCCAGAGCGGCGCGCGCGACCATCCAGGCGTGGCAGACCGACCCGATGGGCGGGCTCCCGATTCTGCAGCGCCCCGCGCCGGCGATGCCCGGCACACCGCTGCCCACGCGCATCGTGGGGCCGGCCACGGCTCCAGCCGCCCGCATCCACTCGGTGGGCAGCGCCGGCTTCCGCTACTGGACGGCGGCCGAAGCCCTGCGCCGCTCGGCCGCATTCTGGGCGGCCTCTGGTGCCCGCGCATGGCATCGCGATGTGGGCGCCACGCTGCCGGTGCGGCTCGACGACGGCGTCGATCTGAATGCCTACTACGCCCGCAACGACTTCCCGGCGGAAGACATCAAGCAGGGGCTCTCGTTCTTCCACGACGCCGTGCGCGACGTCGCCACCGGCCGGAATGTCACGGTGTTCTCGGGCGAAAGTCCGGACGTGGTGGCGCACGAGCTCGGCCACGCCGTACTCGACACGCTCAAGCCGGTGCTGTTCGAGATCGCGTCGATCGAGGCAGCGGCGTTCCACGAGTCGTTCGGCGACATGAGCGCCATCCTGACGGCGCTGCAACTGCCCACGGTGCGCCAGGCCGTGATCGAGGAGACCGTCGGCAACCTGCGCCGTAACTCGTCGGTGTCGCGCGTGGCCGAGCAGCTCGGCTTCGCCATCCGCCAGCGGTCGCCGGCAGCGGTCGATCGCGACAGCCTCCGCAACGCCGCCAACGCCTTTCTCTACGTCGATCCGCTGACGCTGCCGTCGTCGGGGCCGGCCTCGCAGTTGACGCGGGCGCCGCACAACCTGTCGCGCGTCTTCACCGGCGCGTTCCTCGAGGCGCTGGGCGGCATGGTGCTCACGCAGGCCGCCGAGCCCGGCGGCGACGACATCGAACAAGCCACCGCCGACATGGGACGCCTGCTGGCGCGCGCCATCGTCGATGCCGCCGTCAGCTCGAAGTTCTTCCGCTCGGTGGCCGAGCAGCTCGTGCTGGCCGACAGCGCGCTCTTCGGCGGCAAGTACGCCGAGGCGCTGACATCCGCCTTCGTGCGGCGCAATCTGATCCCCGTGGGGTCGTTGGCCGCGCCCGGCGCCCTCGGTGTGACGTCGGGCCGCGCGGCCGCCGCCGCGGTCCGCTTTTCCGCCAGCAGTGCCGGACGCCGGCTGACGCGTGCGGCCGGCGGCGACGCCGCTCCGCGCATCGGCATCGACGCCAGCTCCCTGGGCCTGGCGATGAAGACGCTCTACGTGTGTGCCCCGCCGCTCGACGACGCCGGCGGCCCGCCCAACACGATGATGGCCGGGATGGCCGCGCGTGAGGTGACCGGCGGGCAACGGGCGACCGAGCTGCACGCCTTCTGCGAGGCGCTCATCGTGCGCGGCCGGGTCTCGATGGGCGGCGGCACGCCGACGCGCCGGCGCGGCCTTGCGGCCATGCTCTCGAAGACGCGCAAACACGCCACGCATTACTTGGCGCCCGCGGCCGACGGCAGCGCCGAGCTGCGGCGCATCGCGTTCGAGTGCTGCTGACCGGCCCCCCGAAAGCCGCTTTGCAAGGGGCCGGTACGGTTCACTAGTATCGAGACGGAAGGTGCCATGCCCAAGTCCGCCCCCAAGCGCAAGGCGGTGAAGAAGACGCAACCGCGCACGCGCGCGTCCGCATCGAAGCGGCCGCCCACGGTCACGCCGCCCTCGAAGAAGACGCCGTCCTCGAAGAAAGAGGAAGCCGCGTACCTCGAGACCCTGATCAAGACCGGCCAGGCCGTGCCCGTCACCGGTGGCAGGATGCCGCCGGGCGCGACGCACGTGCTGGTCAAGGATGAAGTGGGTGGGGTCAAGGCTGTTCGTCGCCGCTTCTCGATCAGTTGACGTCGTCGATGACGGTTCCTGAGGACGAGGCGTCAGCCCTCGCCCGTGAAATCGACTCCCTGCGCACGCGCGGCCCTCGCGCGCGTGAAGACCTCATCCGCCTGGTCGACCGTGGCGACTGGCGGGCGCGCGTGCTGGCGCTCTCGGCGCTCGGTCGTCTGGTGCGCCACGATCGCACCGCGCACGCGCCGCTGTCACTCGGCGGCACGCTGTCGCTGGTGCCCGGCCTGCGGCGTCACGTCAACAGCGTCGGGCGGCGTGGCCGGCTGGTGAGCGCCTCGATCGCCAATGCCGTCAGCGACCGGCTGTTCATCGTGCGGACCGCCGCGGCCCTGGCGCTCGGCGAATGCCGTGATCCCGCACTTGCACCCCTGCTCGTGCCGCTGCTGCGCGATCCGTTTCGCCCGGTGCGCATTGCCGCCTCTGCGGGCCTGCTGACGCTCGGTCACGAGTCGAGGGCGGCGCTCGACGGGTCAGACCTCACGCCCACGCCGGACGTCATCGCCGATGGCGCCGCCACCGCGCCGTGGCTGGCGCGGCTCACGACCGCCCATCGCGACCTGCTCGAAACCGCGCTCACCGCCAGCGGCGGCCCGGCCCCGTACGCCGATGCCGCCTCGTGGCTGGCCGGCCCGGGTCACGAAGCCAGCCGCGGCGGCGTCGCGTTCGAAGCCGCGCGCTACGCGCAGGAAGGGGACCTCGGCTACCAGCGGCAGAAGCCGTTCGGCCACGAAGACCGGCGCGAGAACCTGCGGCAACTGGACGCGCTCCTCACGCTGCTCGCGCAGCTCGACGTGCCGCGCGGCGCCACTGTGGTGGATCTCGGCGGCGGGTCCGGCTGGGTCGCAGAGTTCCTGGCCCGCTTCGGCTTTCGACCCGTGGTCGTGGACGTCGCGTTGCCGCTGCTGCGTCTGGCGCACGCGCGCCTGGCGGACGAGGGGCTTCCCGGCGGCGTCGTCGCTGGTGACATGACGGCGTTGCCGCTTCGGAAGCAGTCGGTAGACGCGGTGATCGTGCTCGACGCGCTGCATCACGTGGGCCGCCTGTCGGCCGTGCTCGACGAGGTGCAACGGGTGCTCGTGCCCGGCGGGCAGCTGCTCATCGCCGAGCCGGGCGAAGGGCACTCGGAATCGTCGAAGTCGCTGGCCGAGACGCTCGAGCACGGCGTGCGTGAAGGCGAAGTGCATCCCCACGCGGTGTGGGAGGCGGCGCGCGCCGCCGGCTTCACGCGCGGGATGATCGTTCCGCGCACGCCCGCCACGCTGGTGATGCCGATTGAGGCGCTGCCCGAGGCGATGCGCACGCCGGCAGACGCGTGGATCGTGCACGACAGCGGCAGCACCGTGCGCTTCGAGACGGCGGTCGTGCGATCGATGCTGGCGCGCCCGATGCTCGTGCTCACGAGCGGCGAGCGTCCTCGCGACTCCCGTGCGCCCGGTGTGTTGCGCGCGCACCTCCGCCCGTCGCTCGCTCGTGCCGGCATGGCGCTGACTGGCACGATCGCGGTGGAGAACGGCGGCGACACGCTGTGGCTCAGCCGCTCGGCGGACGGTGTGGGCGTGGTCTCGGTGGGGCTGCACCTGCTCTCACCCGAGAATCACCTGCTCGATCGCGAGTTCCTCAGGATCCCGCTGCCGGCGAACCTCGCACCGAGTGAAACGGTCACGCTAGCGGTAGACGCGGCGTTGCCGAACGCCACCGATGCCTACCGCCTGAGGTTCGATCTGGTCGCCGAACGCGTCTGCTGGTTCGAAGACCACGACTCGCGTGCGGCGATTGTGGACGTCTAGGCCCCGCGCGAAGTCTGGCTCCACCCGGAATGGGGTCTAACCCCACTATGCAGTCGCTGGCGCACCGTCGGGCCGGTCGCCAGCAGCCACAGCGTAAGCACGGTCTCGCCGAAGATGCCAGGTATGAAGTTGTAGGGCAGAAGCGCGCGTGACAGTGGCGGCCACAGGAACGTCAGCCATCCCACGCCGCCGATCGCCATCACCACCGCCAGGAAGCGTGGCAGTGTGGATCGCGACAGCAGCCAGGCGATGGTGAGGCAATAAACCCCGAACAGGCCCAGCGGGTTGAAGGGCGCCCGGCCCAGGCCGAGCGCAGGCAACGCCGACAGAACGCATCCGGCGAGGCTGACGATCGCGGCAAACAGCGACACTCGCGCATCCACCGGCTTGAACAGGAAGAAGAAGAGGACGGTGACGATGACGTAGCTGGCGGCCGCGGCCATGTTGGCCGTCTGCCGGAAGGCGCCTGAAGCGAGCAGCGAGATAGTGCCGGTAACGATGGCCAGGACGTAGCAGGCGCCAGCAAAGCGGGCGAGTGACATGGATGGTCCTTCCTATTCCGTCCTGAGCGCCTGCAGCACGTCCACGCGCGAGGCGCGCAGGGCCGGCAGCAGCGCCGCGGCGACGGCCGCCACCGTCAGCACCGCCGCCGCACCCAGCACCGGTAGAAGTCCTGGCAGCTTCAGGCCATCGACGTAGCTCGCCCCCACGGCTGCCAGCCCGTAGCCGAGGCCCACGCCGGCGACGATGCCCACCGCCACGATGCCGGCGCCTTCGCGCAGCACCGCGGTCAGCAGATCACGCGGCGTCGAGCCCACCGCCAGCCGCACGCCGAACTCCCGCGTGCGAGCGCTGACCAGGAACGCCAGCACGCCGGCCACACCGACAATCGCGATCGCCAGCGCGACGCCCGCGAAGCCGGCAACCACGAACGCGTTGACGCGATCGGGGGTGAGCAGTGTGGCGCGCACGTCTTCGAGCGTCGCCGCGCGCTCCACCGGCTGCTCGGCAGAAATCTCGCGGATGACGCGCGAAATCGCCGGCACCAGCGCGTACGGGTCGCCACCGGCCGTCTGCACGAACAGCCGCCCGCCGAACGGAATCTGGCGCAGCGGGTGATAGATGGTCCACGCCGGCAGCGGCAGCACGCTCTCGTCGTTCAGGTCAGCGGCCACGCCGACGATGCGGCGCTTCGCACTGCCGAAGACCGCATCGGTCCACCAGACCTGACGGTTCACCGCGTCGCCGTTGGGGAAGAGCCGCGTCGCGATGGTCTGGCTCACGATCACCACCAGCTCCCCGCGGCTGCGATCGTCGTCGGTGAAGTCGCGGCCGGCGACGATCGGCACGCCGAGGGTGGCGAAGTAGCCCGGCGTGACGTTGCGCAGCTGCGCCATCGGTGCGTCGTTGCCATCGGCCGGCGTGTAGCCTTCGGCGGCGAACGTGAACGGGCCGAACTTGCCGAGGTCGCGCCACGGCACGACGTTGCCGGCGGCCACGCGTGCCACTCCGGGCAGCGCCGCCACGCGGCGCAAGGCTTCATCCACGAACGTGATGGTCTTCGGCCCGAACGACTGGATGGGCAGCGGCACATCGAGCGCCAGCGTGCGCGCGAGATTGGCGGCCGGGGTGGTCGTCTGCAGCGACACCAGCGCCGCCAGCAACATCCCCGCGCCCACCAGCAGCACGAACGAGCAAGCCACCTGCGCGGTGGCGAAGAGCTTCAGTCGCCGGCTGGTGGCCGGTGTGACGCGCAGGCCGCCGATGGCGAGACTCGCGCCGGCGGTGGTGTCAGAGGCCGGCAGACGGGGAATCCACGCCAGCAGCACCGCGGCGGCAAGGGCGAGCCCGGCGCCGATCCACGGCAGGCTGGCGTCGAGCGTCACATCGAGCGCCCGCACCGAGAAGGGGGCGGCGAAGCGCGACACGGCGGTCACCAGCGGTCCGGCGACGGCCACGCCCAGCAAAGCTCCGGCGCCACAGAGCACGAGGCTCTCGGCCAGCAGCGTGCGGCGCAGCGCTCCACGGCTGGCGCCGAGGGCCGCGCGCACGGCCAGTTCGCCTTCGCGTCGCACCGACCGCGCCAGAATGAGATTGGCCACGTTCGAGCAGGCGACGATGAATACGACACCCGCCGTGGCGAGCAGCAACAGCAGGATGGTGCGCGCCGGCGTCGCGATCTGATCGCGCAGCGTCCGCACCGTCACCCGCACGTCGGGCCGGCCGGCGTAGTCTTCGGGGTGCGCGGCGGCGATGGCGGCGTGTGCGGTCTCCAGTTCGGCGCGCGCGGCCTCGACCGTCACACCCGGCTGCAGCCGTCCGAAGAGTTCCGTCATGCGGTGGGTGCGGCCGGTGACCATCAGCGCGTCGAGGTGATGCGGGCTGGTCACGATGTTGGCGATGATCTCGGTATCCACCGGATACGGCACCGACGGCTCGAGCACGCCCACCACCGTGGCGGTGCGCGAGTCGAGCCTCAGCGTCTTGCCGAGCACGGCGGGATCGCTGGCGAGGGTGGTGGACCAGAAGCGATGCGTGAGCACTACCGCGCCAGCCGCACCGGGGCCGTCGTCCGACGGCGTGAGCAGGCGTCCAAGCACCGGATGCAGGCCCATCACGTCGAAGAACGTGCCGCTGACGACGCCGGCGTGCACCACCCGCGGCTCGCCGATGCCGATCATCGTGAAGTCCACGGTGGAGAAGTCGCCGAAAGCCGCCACCGACGTGACGCGCGCCTTGAGGTCCTCGATCTCGGGCACCGAAAAGGTCATGTTCTCGGCACCCAGGCCCGGCGCGCTCTGCCGGATGTAGATGAGGCGATCTTCATCGAGGTTGACCAGCGGCGTCAGCAGCACCCCGCGCACCACGGTGAAGATGGCCGTGTTGGCGCCGATGCCGAGCGCGAGCGTGAGGATGACGGCGGTCGAGAGGCCTTTGGAGCGCGCGAGCGTGCGCAGGCCCACGCGCATGTCACGCGCGAAGTCGGCGGTGGCGTCGAGCCAGCGGCCGTACCAGACCTGGCGCACCGACTCGCGCACCGCCGGCAGGTAGCCGAACTCGGCATAGGCGGCACGGCGTGCCGTCTCCGGATCGTCGCCGCCGTCGATCCGCTCCTTGATGGCAAGGGCGATGTGGCCGCGGATCTCGTCGTCGATCTCACGCTCGTCGGGACGCATGGCTACTCCTTCCCGCTCACGGGCTGCATGATTCGGCCGATGGCGGTCACCAGCTGGCTCCAGCGGTTCTGCTCGCGCACCAGTTGCGCTTTGCCGGCCGGGGTCAGCTCGTAGTACTTGGCGCGTTGATTGGCTTCACTGAGGCCCCACTTCGACGTCAGCCAGCCGCGTTTCTCGAGGCGGTGCAGGGCCGGGTAGAGCGAGCCGGTTTCCACCTTGAGCAGTTCGTCCGACTGCGTGCGGATGGCCTGGCCGATGCCGTGGCCGTGCTGCGAGCCCCACTGGAGCGTGCGCAGAATCAGCATGTCGAGGGTTCCCTGGAGCAGTTCCAGGCGGGCGTCGTCGGGGGATTTGGCCATAACTGTAGAGCGTCTACAGCCCTGAGACGTAGACGGTCTACGGCTTGTTCCGCCGGACACCGAATTCATCGAAGCGGGAGGCTTGCGCGCGACCGTCCAGTTCTGTATAGTTCATATATGAAGTCTGACCGGGCCGCCGACAAGCCCGTCGATCTGATGGGCCTGCTGCACACCGCCTACGCCGCGCAGGCCGAGGTGGAAGCCAAGCTTGCGGAGATCGACCTGTCGCTGCCCAAGCTGCTGGCCCTGAAGGCCCTGGCCGATGCCGGCGACGCGCTGCCGCTTGGCCAGCTGGCCGAGCGCCTGTCGTGCGTGAAGTCGAATATCACGCAGCTGGTCGATCGCCTCGAGGCCGACGGGCTGGTGGCCCGCAAGGCCGACCCGGGCGACCGCCGCACGAAACTGGCGGTGCTCACTCCGGCCGGCCGCGAGGCGTGTGTCGCCGGCTCGCGCCGGCAGGACGAGACCGAACGCGAGCTCCTCACCACGCTGAGCCGCGACGAATCACGGCAGCTGGCGCTGCTGCTGGAGAAGATCGGGCGCCCCCGGGGCTGACGTTTTCAGGGCTGACAGTTCACGTATGTACAGTACATCGCTACACAAAAAGGACAGGTGACAGATGGCTATCGGACTCCTTCTTCTTCGTCTCACGGTCGGCTTGACGCTGGCGGCGCACGGCGCGCAGAAGCTCTTTGGCTGGTTCGGCGGACACGGCCTCGACGCCACCGGCAAGGGCCTGGCCGGGCTCGGCTTCCATCCGGGACGCCGCCACGCGCTGATGGCGGGCGTGGTGGAAGTGGGCGGCGGCGTGCTGCTGGCGCTCGGGCTCTTCACGCCGGCGGCCGCGGCGGTGGTCTTCAGCGTGATGGTGGTGGCTGCCTTCAGCGCGCACGTGCGGCAGGGATTCTTCGCCCAGCAGGGCGGCTACGAATACAACCTCGTGCTCGGCGTGGCCGGGCTCGCCATCGCCTTCACCGGCCCAGGCACCGTGTCGGTCGACGCGCTCATCGGCGCGCCGATGGGCGGCGCGTCGTGGGGCGTGGCCGCGTTCGCGGTCGGCGTCCTGGGCAGCACGCTGCAACTGGCGCAGCGACGTCCGGCCCCGGCACTGGCCGCGACTGAGTAATCTGGAGGTCGTCATGACACAGCAGCGCACCATCGCGAGAGTCGTCACCGTGCCCGCCGCTGGCGCCCGGCTTCGTCGGGCCCGGCCATCTGGCATCGCTGGTCGTGTCGCCCGAAGACTTCGCGCAGACCGACCCGTTCATCCTGCTCGCTGATGATCATCTCGACATCGGCGAGCGTCCGGTCGGGGGCGCGCATCCGCATGCCGGCTTCGAGACGGTCACGCTCATTCTCGAAGGCGCCATCTACGACCGCGACGAAGGCGGCGTCATCAACACCGGCGAAGTGCAGTGGATGACGGCCGGCCGCGGCATCGTCCATGGTGAGAACGTGGCCACCCATGGCCGCGTGCGCCTGCTGCAGTTGTGGCTGACGCTGCCGAAGGCCGACCGCTGGACCACGCCGGCCTTCCAGGACATCCGCGCCGACCAGGTGCCGGTGCGCCGCGAACCAGGTGTGGAGGTGCGCGTCTACAGCGGCGGCTCAGGCGCGTATCGCTCGGCCACGCGCAACCACGTGCCGGTGACGCTTGCGGAGGCGGTGCTGGCGCCGCACGCGCCGGTGGCACAGGAGCTGCCCACGAGCTACAACGGCTTCGTCTTCGTGCTGCACGGCGCCATTGCCGTGGGCGAGACGCGGCTCACGGCCGGGCAGGTGGGCTGGCTCGATCGTCCCGACGGCGACGGCGACAGTGTGGTGCAGGCGACGGCCGGTGAGCAGGGTGCGCGCTTCGTGCTGTATGCCGGGCAGCCGCAGCACGATCCGATCGTGTCGCATGGCCCGTTCATCGGCGACACCCGCGAGGACATCGCGCGCCTCTACAACGAATTCCGGGCCGGGACGTTCACGCGGATGAGCGAGCTGGCCCGCGCCGCGCACGTCTGAGGTCAGTCGTCCCGGTGGTCCCTGGCGAGCAATGTCGCCTCGAGGATCGGTAGGGCCGCTCGATCTTTCGGGCGGTTCGTAGCGCGCTTGCTGACGACGACCCTGGGCAGAGGCAGCACATGCAAAGAAAGGTCGTCGACCGTGCGCTCGACGCTACCGGCGTACTCGAGCGCGAACGTGTCAAGGCCGTGTGCCGTCAGAACGACGTCGAGCCGCTCGAACCCTTCACCGCCGAACGCGGGCGGCTGAACGCCAAAGCCTGACACCCAGAATCCACCGGCCTCACGCGCAGCATCAGGCAACCGCGGGTCGTCTACGCGTTCGAGCCATAGATCCACATCCAGTGTCGCGACTGGCGCGCCTTCGAGGAGCGCGGCGCCAAGGCCGATGATCATGAACCGGATTCCGTGGTTCTTCAGCGCCGCCAGCAGTCGCCGTTCAGGTTCGGTGAGTGCGAAGTCTGGCACGGCTCAGTCCGATTCTCAGGCGTTCTGACGGCGTGAGTTCGAGGTGACGCAGGGCATGATACAAGTCCGATGCGTCATGCTCCGGATGACCGGCTGCAAGCCGGTGGGCCCGCTGCCAAAGGGCTTCGGAGCGACGCAGCCACGCCTGCTGCTCCGGCGTGAGGGACTCGGATGGCGCAACACCCACGCGCCTAGTGTAGCCGCTGCAGCGCGCTACTGCCTGTTCGCAGGCGCTGCGAGCTGCTGCGCCGTGGC
>JANNIB010000335.1:0-2674 GCA_031404695.1 Acidobacteriota bacterium | reverse complement strand
AATCATCCGCACATCGCCGCGATCTACGGGTTCGAGAAGTCCTCCCCTTCGACCGGCTCAGGGCCGGCGGGGATGCATGCGCTCGTGATGGAACTCGTCGAAGGCGAGGACCTGTCGCAGCGTATCGCCCGCGGCGCGATTCCGATCGATGAGGCGTTGCCGATCGCCAAGCAGATTGCCGAAGCGCTCGAAGCAGCGCACGAGCAGGGGATCATCCATCGCGATCTGAAGCCCGCGAACATCAAGGTGCGCGCGGACGGCACCGTGAAGGTACTGGACTTCGGTCTCGCCAAAGCGCTCGACCCGGCGGCCGCGTCGAGCCCCGAGGCGATGAACTCGCCCACCATCACGTCGCCGGCCATGACGCAGGCGGGGATGATTCTCGGCACGGCCGCCTACATGGCGCCCGAGCAGGCGCGTGGCAAGACGGTGGACAGGCGCGCGGACATCTGGGCGTTCGGCGCGGTGCTGTTCGAGATGCTCACCGGCACGCGCGCGTTCCGGGGCGAGGACGTGACCGACACGATCGTGTCGGTCATCAGCAAGGAGCCAGACTGGAGCGCCGTGCCGGCCGTGACACCGGCGCGCCTGCGCCAGTTGCTCACGCGTTGCCTGAAAAAGGACGCGAAGACGCGACTGCAGGCGATTGGCGATGCGCGCGTGCAGATTGACGAACTGATCAGCGGCGCACCCGAGGAGGCGAGCGGCGCTCCGACGGACACGACGTCAGTCCCGAGGGGGCGCGTGCCCTGGATGGCTGCGTTCGCTGTCGCTGCCGTGGCGGCCATCGCGCTGGCGGTGCCGGCGTTGCGGTATCTGCGCCAGACCCTGCCCCCTGAGATGCGTCTGGAGATTGCGACGCCAGCCACCGACACGCCGCAGCATTTCGCTCTGTCACCCGACGGCCGTTCCCTCGTTTTTGTTGCGTCGGGCAATGGGTTGCCACGGCTGTGGCTGCGTCCGCTCGACCAAGCCGAGGCGCGGCCGCTGGCAGGCACGGAAGGCGCGCTCAATCCTTTCTGGTCGCCTGACAGCACGTCGATCGGATTCTTTGCGGCTGCAGAGCTCCTCCGGCTCGACATCGCCGGCGGCGCGCCGCAGGTGCTGGCCACCGCCACCCCGCCCGGCGCCAGCGCCAGTTGGAGCGCAGAGGGCACGATCCTGTTTCCGCGCAATGTGGGCGATTCTCTTTGGCGCATCCCAGCCACCGGGGGCGAGCCGGCAGCCGTGACGCGAGTGGACAGGCCGCGCCAGACGAGCCATCGCGCCCCGCATTTTCTTCCCGACGGCCGGCGCTTCTTGTTCTACGTCCGGGGTACGCCCGAGGTGGCAGGGATCTACCTGGGCTCGCTCGACGATGGAGCCCCCACACGGTTGACAGCCGCGGACTCGGGGGGCGGGTTCCTGGCGCCGGACCAGGTGGTCTTCGTGCGACAGGGCACGTTGCTCGCGCGTCGGCTGGACCTCGCCGGCTGGGTGTTGACTGGAGATCCGGTCACGCTGGCCGATGGCGTCGGCGTGGACGCATTAGTCCGCGGGGGATTCGCCGTGTCAGGCGCTGGCCTCGTGGCGTATCGCGCCGGCGGCTACGCCGCGCGGCAGTTCACGTGGTTCGACCGGACGGGCAAGGCCGTGGGCGTGGCGGGCGAACCCGACGCGAATGACGCGGGCTTTCCGGAGCTTGCGCCCGACGACCGGCGCGTGGCGATGCGGCGCACGGTGAACGGCAATGGAGACGTCTGGCTTCTGGATCTCCTCCGCGGCGGGATGACCCGCGTGACGTTCGACGCGGATCTCGACAGCAATCCCGTCTGGTCGCCGGACGGCATGCGGATCGCCTTCGGGGCAATCCGAGCCGGCGTCTACGACCTCTATGTGAAGCCGTCGAACGGGTCGGGCGCCGAGGAACGGCTGGTCGAGTCGCCCGGCAACAAGGCGCCGCAAGACTGGTCGAAGGACGGCCGATGGTTGGTCTACTACGAGCTCAACCCAGTGACTGGTCGCGATTTGTGGGCGCTGGACATGACCAGCCCCGGCCGCCCGCCGCGCGTCGTCGCCAACACGGCCGCGAATGAACTGCTGGCGCAGTTCTCGCCGGACGGGCGCTGGGTGGCGTATCAGACCAACGAGTCGGGCCGCTTCGAGGTCGTCGTGAAGCCGTTTCCAGACGGGGGCGGCACGTGGCAGGTGTCGACCACCGGCGGCGTGGCGCCGCGCTGGCGCGCCGATGGCCGGGAACTCTACTTCGTGGCGCCCGATGCCGCGATGATGGCGGTGCCGGTCACGGCCGCGGGCACCTCGTTTGAGGCCGGTGCGCCAGTGGCATTGTTTCCGACGCGCATCGTGAACGGCGGGACGGTGACACAGAACCGGGCGCAATACACCGTCGCGCGCGACGGCCGGTTCCTGATCAATCAGCCGGTGGCAGACGCCACCGCCGCGCCGATCACGCTGATTCTGAACTGGAATCCTGACGCAAAGAAGTAGGGACGATTAGAATCCCCACACCCCGATGCCATCCCCCGAACCCAAAAGCCTCGCCGCCGGCACGCGCCTGGCACACTACGAGATCGTCGGCTTGCTGGGGGCGGGCGGCATGGGCGAGGTGTACCGCGCCCGCGACACCAAGCTGCAGCGCGAGGTGGCGCTCAAGGTGCTGCCGCCCGACACGGCC
>JANNIB010000334.1:0-20083 GCA_031404695.1 Acidobacteriota bacterium | reverse complement strand
ATAGCCGGCCAGCAGCCAGGAGGCGCCCACTGCCCCTGCCGCCAACCCGGCCGTGAGGAGGGCGCCGGTCTCAGCGCCCACCAGGCGCACCACCGCCGTGGGAGTCGCGCCGAGCGCCATCCGCACGCCGATCTCACGGATCCGGCATTCGACGCCGTACGCCAGCGTGCCGTACACGCCCACCGCCGCAATCACGAGGCCGAGTGCGCGGAAGAGGCCGGCGACCCACGCGTCGGTCGCCGCGCCTGCACCCGGCACGTAGGACATGGGAGGCAGCACGCCGATGATCTCGAAGGGTTCACCCTCGAGCGTCAGCGTTCTCCCGACAGCGGCCGGGTCGCCACCGGTGGTGCGCGCCCAGTAGCCATGACTCAGCACGGCCACCCGGTGGCGGCCCGGCACCTCGTCGGCCTGACCAAACGGGCGCCCGTGGAGCACCGCCACGCGCAGCACGTCGAAGACATCCGAGGTGGCCTCGACGATGGTCGCCTCCTCGACCTCGCCGTTGGTCGACGTCGATGTCAGTCGCCGCGTACTGAGCGCTGCCAACGCGTCGAACCCCCGCTGCGTGGCGTCCCAATCCAGGAAGTTCTGCGGTGCAATCGGATACCGGTTTGCCGGGTCCTCCGCCGGTCGATGCTCGCGCAGCAGCACCAGGCGGTCCGGTTCGGCGAATGCCAGGGGCGTCAGCAGCGTCGCATCGACCACCGAGTAGATCGCCGTCGTGGCCCCGATGCCCAGGGCGAGGACGGTCACGGCCACGCCGGTGAACGTCATGGACGCGGTCAGCGAACGATACGCGACGATGAGGTCAGCTCGCACGGCTCCTCCCCTCGGCGCATTCTACGCTCACCCACGGCGGGCGACCGCACCTGGACGTCAGGTCGCTCGGCGGCGGCCAGCCCACGCCACCGCATCGCGCACGGCCGGCGCTTCGGCGCTGAACGCGGCGTGCTTCACGCCGCCCCCTGGACGCTCGAGCGCCGCGACAGCGTCGGCATCCCCCGAGGCGCCGATCGCGAGCGCGAGGTTGCGCCGCAGCTGCGCCATCGACGCGTGCGTGAGCGAACTGCCCTCGATGAACGCGTGCAGCCGATCGTCGCGGCGCCGCCAGAGCTCCGCGGCATCGGGCGCCTCGCGTCCAGCGCGCGCCACCCACGCCGGATCGGCCGTGACAGCCGGCGCGAGGTTCCACGGGCACACCTCCTGACAGATATCGCAGCCGAAGAGATGTCCGGCGGCGGCCGACTTCTCGTGGTCGCTCAGCACGCCGTCCTTCTCGATCGTCAGGTAGCTGATGCACCGGCGCGCATCGACCTCGCGTTCGTCCACGATGGCCCCGGTCGGGCACGCGTCTATGCACAGGGTGCAGGCGCCGCACTGATCGGCGACCAGCGCGTCGGGCGTGAGCGGCAGCGTGGTCGCGATGCCGGCAAGCAGCACCCACGAGCCGGTGTCCTGATTGATGAGCAGCGAGTGCTTGCCGATCCAGCCGAGGCCCGCGTACGCCGCCACCACGCGTTCCTGCACCCAGTGCTTGTCGACGAAGACCGCGGCCTCGAATGGCTGCGCCGTCTCGGCCTGCATCCACGCCAGCAACCCGTCGAGGCGCTCCTGCAGCACCAGGTGATAGTCCTCGCCGCGTGCGTAGCGCGCCACCGAGGCCGCGGGCCCGGGCGTCGGGTCGGCTCCGGTGAAGTAGTTGGTGGCGGTCATCACGACCGATCGCGCCCCCGGCAGGAACGTCGTGACGTCGGCCCGCACCTCGGCGGAGCGCTCCAGATAGCGCATCTGGCCGTGGTATCCGCGCGCCACCCAGTCGTGGATCCGCGCCAGTTCCGGCATTCCGGTGGCCGGCGCGATCCCGCACAGATCGAACCCGAGCGTCCGCGCGTGCGCCTTGACGGCCGCGGACGTCAGCATGGGCGATCTACTTCTTCGCGACCAGCTGACGCAGCACGTACGGCAGGATGCCGCCGTGGCTGAACGCCGTGAGTTCCTCCGGCGTGTCGATGCGGCACATCGCCTGGAAGCTCTTCGTGGTGCCGTCTTCCGCCGTCGCCGTCACCGTGACCAGCGTGCGCGGCTTGAGTGCCGCGCCGGCGCCGGTGAGGGCGAAGGTCTCGCGGCCGGTCAGCCCGAGCGACGTCACTGAGTCGCCGTCCTTGAACTGCAGCGGCAGCACGCCCATGTTCACGAGGTTGCTGCGGTGGATGCGCTCGTAGCTCTCGGCGATGACCGCCTTCACGCCAAGCAGCATGGTGCCCTTGGCGGCCCAGTCGCGCGAGCTGCCCGAGCCATATTCCTTGCCGGCCAGCACGAACAGCGGCACGCCGGCCGCCTGGTATTGCATCGAGGCGTCGTAGATCGACATCACGTCGCCGCCGGGGAGGTAGGTCGTGACGCCGCCCTCGACGCCGGGCACCAGCTGGTTCTTGATGCGCGGGTTGGCGAAGGTGCCGCGCATCATCACCTCGTGGTTGCCGCGCCGGGCGCCGTAGGAATTGAAGTCTTTCGGGGCCACGCCGTGTTCGATCAGGTACTTGCCGGCCGGGCTGTCGGCCTTGATGTTGCCGGCCGGTGAGATGTGGTCGGTGGTGATGCTGTCGCCGAGCACCGCCAGCACGCGCGCGCCGCTGATGTCGGTGAGCGGCTTGGGCTGCATCGACAACCCTTCGAGAAACGGCGGCCGGCGCACGTAGGTCGAATCCGCCTCCCAGTTGAAGCGGTCGCCGGTGGGCACCGGCAGCGCGCGCCAACGGGCGTCGCCCTCGAACACGTGCGCGTACTGCGAGGTGAACGCCGAGGAGGTGACGCTCGAACGCATAGCGTCGGCGATTTCCTGGTCGGTCGGCCAGATGTCCTTCAGGAACACCGGCGTGCCGTCCGAGCCGGTGCCGAGCGGCTCGGTCGTGATGTCGATGTTCATCGAGCCGGCCAGCGCGTAGGCGACCACCAGCGGCGGCGAGGCCAGGTAGTTGGCGCGCACGTCCTGCTGGATGCGGCCTTCGAAGTTGCGATTACCCGACAGCACCGACGCCACGACCAGCCCGCGCTCGCGGATCTCGGCCGAGACTTCGTCCGGGAGCGGGCCGGAGTTGCCAATGCAGGTCGTGCAGCCGTAGCCCACGAGATTGAAGCCGATCTTGTCGAGATACGTATCGAGGCCAGCCGCGCGCAGATATTCGGTGACCACCTTCGAGCCGGGCGCCAGCGACGTCTTCACCCACGGCTTGCGCGTGAGCCCGCGCTCGGCGGCCTTCTTCGCGACCAGCCCGGCGCCGATCATCACGCCCGGGTTCGACGTGTTGGTGCAACTCGTGATGGCGGCGATCACGACCGAGCCGTGTTCGAGCTGGGGCTTCGTGGCGACGGCCGTGCCACCTGCGGACGCCTGAGTCTTGACGCCCTTCTTGAGCTCATCGAGCGTGCTGGCAAACGACAGCTTGGCGTTGGTCAGCGGCACCCGGTCCTGCGGACGGCGCGGACCGGCCAGGCTCGGCACGATGGTCGCGAGGTCGATCTCGAGCCCTTCGGAATAAATGGCATCCGGCGTCGCCTCGGTGCGGAAGAGGCCCTGCGCCTTCGCATACGCCTCGACCAGCGCCACCTGATCGGCGCTGCGGCCGGTCAACCGGAGGTAGTCGAGCGTCAGCGTGTCGACCGGGAAGATGGCGACGGTGGCGCCGTATTCGGGGCACATGTTGCCGAGCGTCACGCGGTCGGCGATGGTGAGATGGCCGAGGCCGTTGCCGTAGAACTCGACGAACTTCCCCACCACCTTGTGCTTGCGCAGCGCCTCGGTGATGGTCAGCACGAGATCGGTGGCGGTGGCGCCTTCCGGCAGCTTGCCGGTGAGGCGGCAGCCCACCACCGGCGGAATCAGCATCGAACTTGGCTGGCCCAGCATTGCGGCCTCGGCTTCGATGCCGCCCACACCCCATCCCACGACGCCCAGGCCGTTCACCATGGTCGTATGCGAGTCGGTGCCGAAGCAGGTGTCGGGATACAACACGCCGCCATCGGCGCAGACCACGCGCGCCAGGTATTCGATGTTCACCTGGTGCACGATGCCGGTCTCGGGCGGCACCACGCGGAAGTTCTCGAAGGCGCCCTGGCCCCAGCGCAGGAACACGTAGCGCTCACGGTTGCGCTGGTACTCGAGGTCGCCGTTCAGGCTCAGCGCGTTGGCGGTGGCGAAGTGATCCACCTGCACCGAGTGGTCGATGACCAGCTCCACGGGCTGCAGCGGATTCACCCGGGCCGGGTCGCCGCCCAGGGCCGCGATGCCGTCGCGCATCGCCGCCAGGTCGACCACGCAGGGCACCCCGGTGAAGTCCTGCAGGATGACCCGCGCCGGCATGAACGAGATTTCCTTGTCGGGGTTGGTCGCGGCGGGGTTCCAGCCGGCCAGCGCGCGGATGTCGTCGGCCTTCACGAAGGCCTCGTCTTCACGGCGCAGCAGGTTCTCGAGCAGGATCTTCAGCGAGAACGGCAGGCGCTCGACCGAAGGGAACGCCTTCGCGAGTGCGGTCAGGCTGAAGTAGTCGTAGGACTGGCCGCCCGTGGAGAGCGACGACCGGGTGCTGAACGAGTTTCGGCTGGACATGATCTCCGGAATTCTAGCAGGTGGGGCCCGTGGGTGGCCGGTCGGGAACGGGCACCGCCCGTCCAGGACCGGACACCGATGGACGCCCAGGCCCGGCGGTGCCGGTCAGGCCGGCGAGATTCCGGCGGGATTTCTCCCGGGGGCTGTGGCGCGCGAGGCGCCGGTCGCTGGCACGGAATTGGTAGACAGCACTACATGCGCGACTTCTTCCTCGGCCTCCGTTCCCTCGGTCGGGCCCCCGGGCTGGCCGCCGCGGCCATCGCGTCCATCGCCCTCGGCATCGGCGCCACCACGGCTATTTTCGGGGTGGTGCGCCACGTGCTGCTGCGCCCGCTGCCCTACGCCGCCCCCGAACAGCTGGTGATGCTCTGGGAAACGGCGCCCGACAACCCGGCCCGCTGGGTGGCGCCGGCCAACTACCTCGACTGGCGCCGCGAGCTGGCGCCCGCCGTCACCTCGATGGCGGCCTTCGACAGCGTCTCGCTCACCCTGACGGGCGCCGGTGAGCCGGAACGCCTCCGGGCCGTGTCGGCATCGGGGACGTTCTTCGAGACGCTCGGGCAGGG
The DNA here is from genome assembly GCA_031404695.1 of Acidobacteriota bacterium. Classification (GTDB taxonomy): domain Bacteria; phylum Acidobacteriota; class Vicinamibacteria; order Vicinamibacterales; family UBA2999; genus CADEFD01. The sequence continues at coordinate 14,908 of JANNIB010000334.1, read as the reverse complement.
GGTCGCCGAAGGCCGCGCGCTGGTGCCGGACGACGACACCCCGGGCGCCGCGTGCGTGGCGGTCCTGAGCTCCGGCCTGCGCGCCCGGCGCTTTGCCGGCGCCAACGTCCTCGGCACCGCGCTCGTGCTCGACGGGCGGCCGTGCACGATCGTCGGGGTGCTGCCGCCGGCATTTCAGTTTCCGCTGCAGCCGCGCGCCGAGCTCTGGACCAACGGCGATCGCGGCGTGCCCCGCTCGTTCCCGTTCCCCGGCGACATCACGACCGTGCGCGACTCACACCTGCTCTTCGTCCTCGCCCGCCTCAAGGCCGACGTCACCGCTGACGCCGCCGATACCCGTTTGCAGGCCGTCGCCGCGCGCCTGGCCGATACGTATCGCGACACCAACACCGGCCTCGGCGCCCGTGTGGAGCCGCTGCATGAAGCGGTGGTCGGCGATGTGCGACGCCTGTTGTGGCTGCTCCAGGCCGCCGTGCTCGTGCTGCTGCTGGTGGCCGCCGCCAACGTCGCGCACCTGCTCATCGGGCGGGCCGCCAGCCGGCAGCAGGAGATCGCCGTACGCGTGTCGCTCGGCGCCGGCCGGCGGGATCTGGCCCGGCAGATGCTCGGGGAAGCGCTGGCGTATGCCCTGCCCGGCGGTGTCCTGGGGGTGCTGCTCGCGGCGTGGGGCGTCGATCTCATCGTGGCGCTGGCGCCCGCGGGTCTGCCGCGCGTCGAGGCCATCGCCATCGACGGCGTCGTGCTGGCCGTGGCGGCAGCGCTCACGCTCGCGACAACGCTGGTCGTGGGCATGGCCCCGCTGGCGGGCGGGATGGCGCCTGCCGCCGCCCTCCATGCCGGCGGCGTGCGCGTCACCGGCGGACCCGGCCTGCGCCACTGGCATCGCGGGCTGGTGGTGGCCGAACTGGCGCTGGCCCAGGTCGTGGTCGTCGGCGCGTGGCTGCTGGCGACGAGCCTGGCGACGGCCAGCGGCGTCGACCTCGGCTACGAGACCACCGGCCGCGTGGCGGCCGAGCTCACCCTCGCCCCCGATCGCTATCGCCGCCCGGCTCCTGAGGGCACGCCGGAGGCCACCGAGCCGATTGCCCGCTTCGCAAGCGCCGTGCTCGAAGACGTCCGCCGCCTGCCGGGCGTGCACGGCGTGACGGCCGCCTTCACCGCGCCGCTCTCTGGCGCACCTAATCGCGGCGTGCGCCTGCCGGGCGAGCCCGAACCAGCCGCCGGACGGGAGCCCGACGCCGACTTCCAGGTGGTCACACCGGGCTTCTTCGCGACGCTCGGCATCCGCCTCGCCGCCGGCCGGCCGCTCGCGCCCACCGATGACGCACGCGCACCACGGGTGGTGGTCGTCAACGAGGCGTTCGCCGCCCGCTACTTTCCCGGGCGATCGCCGATCGGCCGCCTGATCGAGTTCGGCCGCGCCCGGCACGAAGTGGTGGGGGTGGTCGGCGACACCCGCTACCGGCGCGTGGAGACGGCGCCGTATCCGACCTTCTACGTGCCGCTGGCCCAAAGCGTCGAGGCGTGGCCGTTCCTGGCGTTCGTGGTGTGGGCCGACGGCGACCCTGCCGCGGTGACCTCGGCGCTGCGGGCGGCCGTGCGCCGTGCCGATCCCGCGCAGCCTATCTCGACCGTGCGCACGCTCGACGCCTCGGTGGGCGACGCGCTCGCCTCGCGCCGCTTCAACACCTGGCTCTTCACGCTGTTTGCCGCCACCACGATGGTGCTCGCGGTGGTGGGCGCCTACGGCGTCACGGCGGCGCTGGCGGCTGCCCGCGTGCGGGAGTTCAGCATCCGCGCCGCACTTGGCGCCTCTGGCGCCAGACTCCGGTCGCACATCCTCGGCGACGCCGCGATGCTGGCGGGGCTGGCGTCGGCCGCGGGTCTGGCGCTGGCGTGGGTCGGCGGCCGCGGCCTCGAGGGACTGCTCTTCGGCGTAACGACCCGCGACCCGTGGCTGCTGGCCGGTGCCGCCGCCACCGTGACGCTGTCGGCGCTCGCCGCGGCCTGGCCCGCGGCGTCGCGCGTCGGCCGTACCACGCCGATGGAGGCGCTGCGGACCGACGGATAGAGGGCGCGAGGGGTCAGTCGCGCCGCGTGACGACGCCGCGCGCGAGTTCTGTCAGGTACGAAGATGACACGCCGGCATCGGCGAGGATCACCTCCGCATCCGCCACTGCCTCGATGGCCAGCAGGCGGGCGCGGTCGCGGCCGACGAGCCCAGGGAACGTCACCTTGCCCGCGCCGGCGTCTTTCCCCGCGGTCTTGCCGAGGGTAACGGCGCAGCCTTCCACGTCGAGCACGTCGTCCACGATCTGGAACGCCAGGCCGATGCGCACGGCGAAGGCCGACAGCGCCTCGACCTGATCCGACGTCGCGCCGGCCATGATGGCGCCGCCCACCGCTGCCGCGCGGATGAGACCGCCGGTCTTGCGGGCGTGCATATCGGAGAGCGCGTCGAGATCCAACGCCGCACCCGCGCCGAGGTGGCCACATGATCCGGTCGAGAGCAGATCGATGGCCTGGCCACCGACCATGCCGGTGGCGCCCACGGCGTCGCCCAGGGCGGCGATCACGTGGAGCTTGCGTGCGAGCAGCACGGGGTCGCCGCCGTCGACCGGGCGGCGCGCCAGCAGGCCGAAGGCCTCTGCAAGCAGCCCGTCGCCGACCAGAATCGCGAGGCCCTCGCCGTAACGCACGTGCAGGGTGGGCTGGCCGCGGCGCAGCACATCGTCGTCCATGGCCGGCAGGTCGTCGTGCACGAGCGACTGCGTGTGCACCAGCTCCACGGCACACGCCATGGGCAGGGCGAGCGTCACGGCCTCGGCGCGCGCCGCTTCGTCACCGCCATTGGCCACCGCCACGCTATCGGCCGCCGCCAGGGCCAGGAGCGGGCGGAAACGCTTGCCCCCGGTGCCGATGGCGTAGCGCATCGCCTCGGCCACCGCCGGTGGACAGGCAGGAGGCACCGGCAGCCATCGCTCGAGTGCTGCGTCGACATCGGCCCGTCGCGCGGCGACGAAGTCCGGAAACGCGAGTGGACCAATGGCGGTACTGGGCATACGGTTTGGCGCGGCACAGCACCCCACGGCCGATGTTCCCTCATAACTCCCGGTCGGCCGGGTTTATTCCCGGCAGTGACCGGGTCAGGGCCACTCAGAGCGCGGTGCGCCGGGCGAAGGCCGCCCGCGCGGCAGTCCAGGCCACCACGCCGCCGCCGGTGAGCACGGCGACCGCCGTCCACATGGCCGGTCCGGTCGCGGCCCCGCCCAGCGCCTGTGTGAACGCCTCGATGGCCCACGCATTGGGGGTCAGCCAACCCAGCTGCTGTAACCACGGCGGCATGAGGAAGCGCGGCACCATGCTGCCGCCCACCGCCGAGGCCACCAGCACGGCGATGTTCGACGCCGTGGTCGCCTGGCGCGCGGTGCCGCAGACAGCCGAGAGCAACAGCGTCGCTCCGGCGGAGGCCACACCGAGCGCCAGCGCCGCCAGGCCCCACGGCCAGAACGGCCCGGTGGGCAGCGCGCCGGCCCACAGCCACGACGCGGCGAAGATGATGACCGCCTGAGCCACGCCCTGCGCCACGAGAAACAGCCCGCGGCCATCGACCAGCGTGGCGAGCCCGGCAGGCCCGGCGACGACGCGGTCGGCCATGCCCGAGGCCAGTTCGTCGTGCAGCGCCGCGGCGATCGGCACCCCCGCCAGCAGGATGAAGAGCGCCGCCACAGCGCCGGCGTAGTAGGCCGGCACGCTGGTCTGCGCGGCGGCATCAGCTCGCACGGTCGTCTCCACCAGCGACGAGAAGGCGGCGGTCGTGTCCGTCGCGGCGTCGGTGGCGGCATCGGCCGCCGCATCCGCCGCCATCTCGTCGAGCACGGTCGACGCCGCCGCCTTCTGTTCGGACGTCAGGGGCACGACCACTTCGTCCACCAGTGAGACGGCGCCGCGCAGCGCCGCATCCGGGAGAGCCGCGAAGTAGGCGCGCTGCACCGCGCCGGCGACGATCCCGCCGGCCACCGCCCGCGCCGGATGGCTCACAACCAGCACCGGGGCGACACCGTCGCCGGCCAGGGTGTCGAGGCCGCGTGCTCCGGCCCTGAGCACGATTGCGGCATCGACGCGGCCGGCGGCGACCAGCGCTTCGGCCGCCGCACGGTCGGCAGCGGGTGTCACGCGCAGCGAGCCGTCACGGGCGATCGCCGCGCTCAGACGGCGCGAGAGCGGCGTGCCCGCGTCGTCGGTGAGCGCCACCTGCAGCCGCAGTTCGTCGCCGGTGGCGCTCGAAAAGATCGCGGCGAAGACCAGGAACACCAGCACCGGCAGCACGAAGCTCATTGCCAGGGCCCCGCCGTCGCCGGCCAGAGCCAGCGCCTGCGCCCGGCACACGGCCCACCTCACGAGGCGCGCTCCCGATGCCGCGCGATCGCCCGCGCCACCACCCCCTGCAACGTCGGGCGGCGCAGCCGGATCTCGGCAACGGCGACGCCGCGCGCCGCCAGCTGCCGGTCGAGGGCCGCGAGATCGGTGGCGCCGGCGGGCCGGACCCACGTGCCGTCGTCGTCCGGCACGAAGCCGTCGGCGCGCAGCACCTCCGTCCCGTCGGTGGTCAGCGGCATGACCACCACTTCCCCGTCGGGCGTTCCATCGGCCGCAAGGAGCGCTGCGCGCGACCCGCTGGCCACCACCTCGCCCTGGTCGAGCACGATCACCGTGTCGCAGTGTGCGCCAGCTTCCTCGAGTTCGTGCGTCGCCAGCAGCACGCCGACGCCGTCACGACACAGGTCGCGCAGCAGCTCGTAGACGCGCCCGCGGGCGTCCTTGTCCACGCCGACGGTCGGCTCGTCGAGCAGCAGCAGCGCCGGGCGATGCAGCAGGCCGGCGAGCAGATTGACGCGCCGCCGCATGCCGCCAGACAGCGTCTCGACGCGCGAACGCGCGCGCTCCGCCAGGCCCGTCCAGGCGAGCCCGGCGTCGATGCGGGCCGCCACCTCGCCGTGCGGCGTGCCTGCCAGCACGCTCCACAGGCGCAGGTTCTCGCGCACGGAGAGCTGCGGATGCAGCGCCAGGTCCTGCGGCACGACGCCGAGCCGTCCTTCGCGACGGGCCGACGCAGCGTCGCGCCCGGCGATCCGGATGGTGCCGCCATCGAGCGCGAGGCGTCCGCCGATGGCGCGCATCAGCGACGACTTGCCGGCGCCATTCGGTCCGGCCACCGCCACCAGCGATCCACGGGGCACGGTGAGCGTCACGTCGCGCAGCACCTGGCGCCCGTGCAATTGCCGCGAGGCGCCCGCGATCTCGAGGGCCGGATCGAGCAGCGCGTCGGCGGACGTCACGACCTCAGTATAGTCAGCGCCCGCGGAGGCAGGCGCCGCGGGTCGCGTGATACGCTCGCCAACTGATGGTGGACGTGCTCATCGTCGGCGGCGGCCTCGCCGGCAGCCTCGCCGCCTGGCACCTCCACGCGACGCGACCCGATCGGTCGGTGTGCCTGCTCGAATCCGGCGACACCCTCGGCGGCAATCACACCTGGTCGTTCCACGCCACCGACCTGCCGCCGGCCGCGCTCGCCATCATGGCGCCGCTCATCACCCACCGCTGGCCGCGCTACGAGGTCGCGTTCCCGTCACGGGCCCGCACGCTCGACGGCGAATACTGCGCGATGACGTCCGACCACCTGCACGCGGTGGTCAGCGGCGCGCTCGGCCCCCGCGTGCGCCTGCGCACGGCCGTCGACGCGCTCACGCCGACATCGGTGCGCCTGGCCGACGGCGACACGCTTGCCGCCGGCGTCGTCATCGACGCGCGGGGCGCCGAGCCGCTCGACCTGCCGCTCGGCTGGCAGACGTTTCTCGGCCAGGACCTCGTCTGCGATCGTCCGCACGGCGTCGTCGCGCCGATGATCATGGATGCCACGGTGCCACAGCGCGGCGCCTTCAAGTTCGTCTACGTGCTGCCATGGTCGGCCGATCGGCTGCTGGTCGAAGACACCGCCTACGCCGATGCGCCCGGGGTCGACGTGGAGGCGGCCCGCCGCGCCATCGCCGACTACGCCGTGGCCCGTGGCTGGCGGGTGTCGTCGATCGCGCGCGAAGAGACCGGGAGCCTGCCGATTCCCCTCGGCGGACGCATCGAGCCGTTCTGGCGCGGGGAGGTGCCGCGAATCGGCATGCGCGCCGGCCTGTTCCATCCCACCACCGGCTACTCGCTGCCTGATGCGGTGGCCACGGCGTCGCTGCTGGCGGCAATGGATCCAATGACGCCGGAGCGCGTCTATTCAGAGATGCGGGCGCTGGCAACCAAGCGATGGCAGGAGCGACGCTTCTTCCGCCTGCTCAATCGCTGGCTGTTTCGGGCCGCGCGTCCCGAGGCGCGCGTCGACGTCCTCGAACAGTTCTACGGCCGGCCGGGCGACCTCATCGCGCGGTTCTACGGCGCCCGGCTGACGACCAGCGACCAGCTGCGCCTGCTCACGGGGCGTCCTCCGGTGCCGGTCTGGCGCGCCATCACGCACCTGTGGGAATGACACCCACGCCCCGGTCCACGGCGTCTCGCGCCGTCGTCATCGGCAGCGGCTTCGGCGGGCTCGCACTCGCCATCCGTCTGCAGGCCGCGGGCCTGCAGACGACCTTGCTCGAGCAGCGCGACAAACCCGGCGGCCGGGCCTACGTGTATCACGACCAGGGCTTCACCTTCGACGCCGGCCCCACCGTGATCACCGCACCGGGCTGTCTGGAAGAACTCTACGCGCTGGCCGGCGAGCGCATGGCCGATCACGTGGACCTGCTGCCGGTGATGCCGTTCTACCGCCTCTTCTGGGAGGACGGCGACACCTTCGACTACTCCAACGATCTCGACGCGGTCATCCGTCAGATCGCGGCCAGAAACCCGGCGGACGTGGACGGCTACCGGCGCTTTCTCGCCTACGCCGAGCAGGTCTTCGACGAGGGCTACACCAAGCTTGCGCACGTGCCGTTCCTGGACATCTGGAGCATGGTGAAGGCGGCGCCGCAACTGGTGCGCCTCGAGGCCTATCGCACCGTCTACGACATCGTCGCCCGCTACCTGCAGGACGACCACCTGCGGCAGACCTTCAGCTTCCACTCGCTGCTCGTGGGCGGGAACCCGTTTGCCACGTCGTCGATCTACACGCTCATCCACGTGCTGGAACGCACCTGGGGCGTCACCTTCCCGCGTGGCGGCACCGGCGCGCTGGTGCGGGCACTGGTGGCGCTCTTCGAGCGGCTCGGCGGCACGGTGCGGCTCTCGACGCCCGTCGATCGCATTCTGGTCGAGGGCGATCGCGTGACCGGCGTGCGCACGGCCGGCGGCGAGGTGTTCGCCGCCGACGCCGTCGCCAGCAACGCCGATGTCGTGCACACTTACAAACATCTGCTCGGGCACGCACCACGTGGCGCGTCGGTGGCGGCCGCGCTCGAGACCAAGCGCTTCAGCATGTCGCTGTTCCTCATCTACTTCGGCACGAAGCGCCGGCATCCGCACCTGGCCCATCACAATGTGATCTTCGGTCCGCGCTACCGTGAGCTGCTCGGCGACATCTTCGACCGCGGCGTGCTGGCCGACGACTTCTCGCTCTATCTGCACGCGCCGACGGTCTCGGATCCGACGCTTGCGCCCGACGGTTGCGAGGCGTTCTACGTGCTGTCGCCGGTGCCGCACCTGGGCAAGGGCGACATCGACTGGACCGTCGAAGGGCCGCGCTATGCCGACCGCATCCTCGACTATCTGGAGGCTCGCTACATTCCGCATCTGCGGGAGGATCTCGTCACGCAGCGGATCTTCACGCCGCTAGATTTCCAGCACGAGCTGAACGCCCACGTCGGCTCGGCTTTCTCGCTGGAGCCGGTGCTCACGCAGAGCGCCTGGTTCCGCGTCCACAACCGCGACGATCGGCTGCGCGGCCTCTACTTCGTGGGCGCCGGCACGCACCCCGGCGCCGGCGTGCCCGGGGTCGTCAACTCCGCCAAGGCCACGGCCGGCCTGATGATCGAAGACCTCAGCGGGCGCCGCGGTGACTGACACGAGCCATCGCGGACACGCCGCCGCCGGGCCGAGGGACGAGGCGATCCGCACCGGATCGAAGAGCTTCGCGCTGGCGGCGCGTCTGTTCGATCCCGCCACGCGCGACCTGGTCTGGGATCTCTACACGTGGTGCCGTCACTGCGACGACGTCGTCGATGGCCAGGTGCTTGGTCACGGCCTCACCGCAGTGTCCGACCGCGAGGCGCGACTGGCGTCACTCCACGCCGGCACCGACGCGGCGTTTGCCGGCACGGCCGGACCCCACGGGCCGTTCGCCGCCCTGGCCCGCGTCGTCGCCGCCACCGGGCTCCCGCACATTCTCGCGGCCGATCACCTGGCCGGTTTCGCGATGGACGCCGGCGGCCGGCGCTACGAGAGCTTCGACGAGACGCTCGACTACTGCTACCACGTGGCCGGCGCCGTCGGGCTGATGATGGCGTGGGTGATGGGCGTGCGCGATCGCAATGTGCTCTACCGCGCCTCGGATCTCGGTCTCGCCTTCCAGTTGAGCAACATCGCGCGCGATGTCGGCGACGACGTGGCGGCCGGACGCGTCTATCTGCCCTCGGCGTGGCTGCGCGATGCCGGCGCGTCGCTGGTCGAGGGGCAGGTGCTCGACCGCGCTGCCGCTGCCGGTGTCGTGCCCGTGGTAGCGCGGCTGCTGACCAACGCCGAGCGCTACTACGACTCGGCCTGGCACGGTGTCGCGCACCTGCCGGGACGTTCCGCCTGGGCCGTTGCGACCGCGCGCCTGGTCTATCGCGACATCGGCCGCGCCGTGGCCTACCGCGGCGCCGAAGCCTGGACCACGCGCACGGTGGTCGGCACGCCGCAGAAGCTCGCGCGCCTCGTGCAGGCCGCCTTTGCGACTGCCTGGGTGAAGACCCTGGCGGATCGCGCGGCGCCGCCACGTGTGGGCCTCTTCACACCGCCCACGGTGGGCATGTTAGGGTGACTCGATGGCGTGGTGGCTGTTTCTCGCGTGGTTCCTGCTGGCGCTCGTCGCCATGGAAGGCGTGGCCTATCTCACGCACCGCTTCCTGATGCACGGCCCGCTCTGGTTCCTGCACGCCTCGCATCACGTGCCGCATGAGGGCGGGTGGGAGTGGAACGATCTCTTCGGCCTCCTCTTCGCCGTGCCGTCGATCCTCTTCATCAAGGCGGGCGTGGATGCCGGCGGGTCGTGGATGCTGCCGGTGGGGCTTGGCATGACGGCCTACGGCGCCATCTATGTCGTCTTCCACGACATCGTCGTGCACCGGCGCGTGCGGATCCGGAACGTGCCGCAGTGGACCTACCTGCGCCGCATCATCATGGCGCACCTGGTGCATCACAAGACGCACGGCAAAGACGGCGCGCAGTCGTTCGGCTTCCTGTGGGCGCCGAAAAAGCAGGGGCTGGGGGCTGGGGACTAGGGGCTGGGGCTCGGGGCTCGGGGCTCGCGACTGGCACACACGGGAGTTGACTTGGTGTGACATCCGACCGGCGTTAGCGCTCCGGGCCGGGCTTCCTGATGACGGCCGGCGGCACGCGGGCACCGAGCGCGGTCGCGCCGGCCACCTGCGTGAAGTAGCCGTAGGCGGCGGCCGACACCTCACGCACCACCGCAGCCGCCGTCGCGTCGCCGTAGGTGACCATCACCGCGATCGCATACGGGGCGCCGTTCACGCGCACGATCCCCCAGGCGGTGCTCACGCCGTCGAGCGAGCCCGGCTTCCAGGCGACCGGCACGGCGGCTGGAATCACCTCGCGAAACGATCCGCCCTTGGGCAGTTCCAGCAGGCGCGTCACCTCGGCGCACGAGGCCGGCGTCAGCGGCACGTCGCATCGCGACAGCCGGGCCATGAGATCGGCCGCCTCACGCGGCGTCGAGATGTTCTCGCGATCCACCTGCTCGTCCGGACGGATCATCTTGCGGCGGAACTTCGTGTTGGCCAGCCCCATGGCCGCCATCGTGGCGTTGACCTTCTCCAGGCCCACGGCGTCGATGAGCATGTTGGTGGCGGTGTTGTCCGAGAGCACGATCATCGGCACCGTCAGGTCGTGCAGCGAGAACGCCGAGCCGCCGTCGGAGAAGTACTGCAGCAGGCTGCTGCCGCCGGTGCGGTCGGCCGCCGTGAGTGTCCGGCGCTCGGTGAGCGCGAGGTCCTTCGCATCGGCCAGGCGGAACAGCTCGATGAGCAGCGCGATCTTGATGGCGCTGCCCTGCGGGAACACCGTCGTGCCGTTGACGTCCCAGCGGCGGCCGCTGGTGAGGTCGACGACGCTGACGCCGACCACGCCCCTGGCGTCTCGTGCCACTCCGTCGAGCGTCTGCTGGAGCTTCGCGGCGAGCTGGTCGCCGAGCGTGCCCTGCGCGCCCGCTACGTAAGGCGCGAGCAGACCCACCGCCAGGACGAGGCCGGCGAGGTGGCGGCGCGTCATCGCGGCATCGTCATCAGCGCGGCCAGCATCTCGATGCCCTCCCACAGGTTCTGCAGCCGCAGGTTCTCGTCGGGCCCGTGCTGGTTGTTGTCGAAGTTCACGATCGAGACGCCCACGGTGGGCATCTGATACTGGTCGCTGAAGGTCCCAAACGGCAGGCCGCCACCGAGCGTCGGCAGCTGCACCGGCGGCACGCCGCGCATCGTCAGCGCCCGGACCACCGCCTGCGCCTTCGGGTCGTCCATCGACACCCGCGAGGCGGCCGAGCCGCGGCGCGCATCGACGCGGGCGATGAGCCGGTGGCTGCGACGCTCGTCATCGTTGGGATCGCGACCACTCACGATGAAATAGCCCTGGGCGCGGACGTGTTCGGTGATGAGCGCGTTCTGCGTCTCAGGAACCAGATCTTTCACCATCCGCACCTCGATGCGCGCGGTGGCCGAACCCGGAATCGCCGAGCGCCCGGGAATGCCGCTGGTGGACATCTCGAGGATGCTGAGCGTCGGCTCGTTCAGCTTCGCTTCGAGGCGCTCGTCAGGGCGCTCGGGCGTGGCCACGCCGAAGTCGCGCGCCAGCACCGCCTCGACGTTCGGCGCGGCCTCGAGCGCCTGCCGCTCGGTGGGCGTGAGCGGCCGCACGTCGCGGTAGAAGTCCTTGATGACCACGCGCCCGGTGTCGTCTTTCATCGTCGCCAGCAGCTTGGCCAGCCGCATCGACGGATCCGGCGCCCAGTTGCCGTAGTTGCCCGAGTGCACGTCGCCCTTGGCGCCGTAGACGGTGAGGGTGACGCCGGCCCCGCCACGCACGCCGAAGTACACCGTGGGACGGCCGCTCGGATGGCGCGGGCCGTCGAGCGTGATGGCGAGGTCGGTCTTGAGCGCGCTGGGGCGCGCCGTCGCGAAGCGGCGGAAGTTGGCCGAGCCGGCCTCTTCCTCGCCGTCGAGCACCACGCGCACGTTCCACGTGGGCCCGGTGCCGGTGGCGCGCAGCGCGTCGATGGCATTCAGCAGCGCCACGATCGGGCCTTTGTCGTCGGACGTGGAGCGGCCGTACATCCGCCATTCGGGATCGAAGGTCGTGCGCGCGGGATCGTCGGCGACCGGACCGGCGGCGCTCCACAGGCACGGCGTGAACGGCTTGCAGCGCGTCCATTCCGAGGCGTCGACCGGCTGGCCGTCGTAGTGAATGTAGAAGGTGAGCGTGCCGGCGGCGTTGGGCACGTCGAGGCTCGCGAACACGACCGGCGAGCCGGGCCCGCCGATGGTCTCGACCTTGAACTTCCGCGCCGTGAAGAGCGTCTGCAGGTGCGCCGCGTTCTTCTGCATGTCGGCGTCGTTGCCGGCCACGTTCGGCAGCGACACCAGCCCGCGCAGTTCCTCGACGATGCCCTGCTCGTGGGCAACGCGCCACTCACTGACGCCCTTCGGCTGCGCGGCGGCCGGCGCCGCGGCGGCCAGGAGCGCCAGCAGTGTGCCGACGCCTGTTGGTGTCACTCGCATCCGTGTCTCCCCTGCCCATTCCGGGCGCCGCATCCTACCTCAGGAGCCCCGCCGGCGTGAGCCACCGCTGCGCGCGCGCCAGCACCAGATCGACGGCGACCGCGAGCAGCGCCGCCGGTATTGCGCCCGAGAGAATCATCCGCGTGTCGGCAAGCGCCAGGCCGGCGACGATCGGATCGCCCAGTCCGCCGCCACCGACAAACGCCGCCAGCGTCGCCGTGCCGACGTTGGTCACCGCGGCCGTGCGCACGCCGGCCATGATGATCGGCACGGCCAGCGGCACCTGCACCCATGTCAGCACCTGACGCCGCGTCATGCCCAGCGCGACGGCGGCCTCGACCGCACCGCGATCGGCCTCGCGCACGCCGGTGACCGTGCCGCGCACGATCGGATAGAGCGAGTAGAGAAACAGCGCCACCATCGCCGGCACCACGCCGATGCCGAGCACCGGCAGCATGAAGGCCAGCAGCGCGATGCCGGGGATGGTCTGCAGCAGGCCGATGCCGCGCGTCGCGGCCTCGGCGCCGTGGCGGTGCGCCAGGAGCAAGCCGAGCCCGACGCCGACGACGACCGCGGCCGCCAGCGACACGCCCGCCAGCCACAGGTGCCGCGCGCTCATCGCGGCAATGGCCCCGCGGCGCGCCCACAGGTACGCCGCAAACGACGGAGACGCGCTGTCACTGCCAGGCGAGGCAGACGACGCGCCAGCAGCGGCATCTGACCGCGGCGTCACGAGGCCGAGCTCCACCAGGGCGGCGCGCGCCACCTCGGCGACGGCCCGTCCTTCCACTTCCACCTGCGCGTTCAGCCGCCGCATCCGCGTCACGTCGATCCGGCCGCTCAGCTCGGTGAGCGCCGCCACGGCCGCCGGCTGGTCGCGGGCCAGCGCGCCGCGCACCACCGCGGCGGCATCGTAGGGCGGGAACACGCGCCGGTCGTCGGCCAGCACCGTCAGCGGATAGCGGTCGAGCAGGCCATCGGTCGAGTAGGCATCGATGATGTCGACGTCGCCGGCGACCAGCGCCTGGTATTTCAGCGCCGGCGCCAGCGCGCTCACGCTCTTCGGCGCCAGTCCGTAGACACGGCGCAGCGCCGGCAACCCGTCGGGCAGACCGATGAAGTCGGCCGTGAATCCAGCGCGCAGCTGGTCGCTGACGCGCGCCGCGTCGCTGAGCGGGCGTAAACCGAGCCGCGTGGCCCGCGCGGTGCGCACCGACATCGCGGAGGTGTTCTCGAAGCCGAGCGGCGCCAGCCAGCGGGCGTCGTAGCGGGCGGCGAACTGGCGCGAGACGGTGTCGAACACCGCCGCCGGATCGGAGGCCATCGGCGCCTTCAGAATGACCAGCAGTCCCGAGCCCGTGTACTCGGGGAACACGTCGATGGCGCCCTGCTGCAGCGCCGGGAACACGATCTCGGTGCCGCCGAGGCCGAAGGTGCGCGTCACGCGAAGTCCGCGCGCCTCGAGGATCTGCGCGAAGAGCTCGGCCAGGAGGTACGACTCGCCGAAGGGCTTGGATCCGACGACCACCGGACGCCCGGCCGCCGGGCCCTGCCCCCGTACGGGCGCGGCGATGAGGCTCCAGCACGCCAGCGCGGCCACCAGCCAGCCCGTCCGTCGCGTCATCTCGGTCATGCCGGCGCTCCGGTGAGCCGGGCCCGGGCGAGGAGTGCCGCCACGTATTCGGTCGCCGGCGTCGCCACCAGCGCCGTGGGCGTGCTGGTCTGCTCGAGGCGCCCGCCGCGGATGACCGCGATGCGGTCGGCGAGCAGCGACGCCTCGTGCAGGTCGTGCGTCACCAGCAGCGCCGCCAGCGACGTCCGCCGGCGCAGCGCCAGGAACATCTCCTGCAGCTCACCGCGGGTGATGGCATCGAGCGCGCCGAAGGGCTCGTCGAGCAGCACCACCGGCGCGCCGGCGGCGAGGGCGCGCGCGAACGCCACCCGTTGACGCTGGCCACCGGAGAGCTGATGCGGCCAGCGGGCGCCGAACTGCGCCACCGGCAGGCCGACCAGATCGAGCGCCGCCGCGGCCAGTGGCGCGGCATCGGCACGTCCGCTCAGCCGTGGTACCAAGGCGGCATTGTCGGCCACCGACCAGTGCGGCAGCAGGCCGCCGTCCTGCGGCACGTAGCCGAGCCCGCGGCGCAGCATGACGGGATCGAGACTGGTGACGTCGCGGCCGTTGACGAAGGCCGCGCCGGCATCGAGCGCGGTGAGGCCGTTGAAGACGCGAAGCAGGGTGCTCTTGCCGGATCCGCTCTCGCCGACCAGCGCGACGCACTCCCCCGCCGCGACCTCGAGCGAGACGTCGTCGAGCGCCGCAACGCCGGCGTAGCGCTTCGACACGCCGACCGCGCGAAGGGCGGCCTCGGTCATCGGGTCAGAGACCGGCAAACAGGCGGATGGAGGCCGTCGGCGCACCGCGCGCGCCATCGGTGAAGGTGATGCCGCCGGTGCGCCAGGCCCAGCCGACCTCGGTCGTCACGCCGAGCGATCGTCCCTGCCGGGCGCCGAGCAGCCACACCCGCAGCCCCCCGCCGGCCGTCCAGACCTGGCCGGTCTCGACCAGCACCCGGTCCTCGTGCAGTTGGCGCAGATAGGCGCCGCCGGCGGCGAGAAACGGCCGCGCCCGGCCGCCAATCGACCAACGCGACAACCCGTAGAGCAGGCGCGCGCCGACCGTGTAGTCGTCGATCTGCTCGCTGGCAGAGGCCGCCGGCGCCGTTTCGGCGTCGCGGCTGATCGCGGTCGTGAGCGTCGGGCGTGCCCTGGTGCCGACGATCTCGACCGCCAGCGTCGGCGTGACGGGAAGCGCCAGCGCCAGCTCGGCCCGCGGCCCGCCATCGCGCGTCGAGGTGGTCGGGAACAACGAAAAGGGCGACGGCGTCAGCGTGCCGATGCCGGTCGCCCGCGTCTCGGCTGTGACCGTGCCGAGTGCG
>JANNIB010000333.1:0-40697 GCA_031404695.1 Acidobacteriota bacterium | reverse complement strand
CACCGGCGACAAGGTCGACGCGCAGAAGGCGCTCATCGAATGGTACGCCGCCCGCGCTCGCGACGAGCAGAGCGCCTGATTTGTAACGGGGTCTGTCCCGGTCACGATTCGGTGACCGTGACAGACCCCGTTACATTTGGTGACCGTGACAGACCCCGTTACAATTGCGCTAGGTCCAGCGGAAGAGCTTGAGCGCGGCGGCAAACGACACGCCGCCCCACGCCGCCAGCAGCGCCAGCTCCCGCCACAGGCTGGCCAGGGTCTCGCCGTCGTTCATCACGCCGCGCAGCGCGTCGTTGAGCGCGGTGAGCGGCAGCGCCTGCACGAACGGCTGCATCGCGCCGGGGAAGTTCGACGAGGCGAAGAACACGCCCGAGAACACCCACATCGGCAGCATCACCAGGTTCAGCAGCCCGGACACACCCTCGACCGTGCGGGCGCGGCTGGCCACCAGCAGCGCGACGCCGCCGAACGCCAGGGCGCCGAGCAGCGAGACGACGGCCAGCGCGGCCAGGCTGCCGTGCACGCCCACGTCGAACGCCAGCCACGCAAACCCGATGAGCACCGCCGCTTCGGCGACGAGAAACGCCAGCCGGCTGCCCACCAGAGAGATGAGGTAGGCCGAGCGCGGCATCGGCGTGGCCGCGAAGCGCTTCAGCAGCTTGCGCGTGCGCGCGGTCACGATGGCGAAGCTGGTGCTCCACATCCCCGTGCCCATGATGTTCATCCCGAGCAGGCCCGGCACCAGCCAGTCGATGTAGCGCGAGCCCACGGCGCGCACCGCGTCTTCGCGCGGCGTGAAGGCATCGCGACGCCCCGCCGCCTGCTGCAGCGCGCGATCCACCGCCAGACGCGCCACCTGGCTTTCGGCGCGGGCGGGATCGAAGCGATAGGTGGCCGGCGTGCCCGGCACGATGACCACCTGCACCACGCCGTCGCGCAGCGCCCGCTCGACGCCGGTCGCCGGCACCTCACGCACCACGAAACCGCCGGCAGTATCGAGGGCCGCCATCACCGCGTCGGCGCCAGCCACGCGCTCAACGCCGACGATGACCGGCTCGTCGGTGCGGGCGCGAAAGGCGATACCGAGCGCCATGGTCATGATGACGGGAAAGCCGAACACCCAGAACACCGCCTCCGGCTCGCGCAGGAACTCGCGGATGCGCGACAGCGTCAGCTCGCGCAGCGCGTTCAGGAAGGTGGAGGACCGGTGCCGATCAGCCATCGCGCAGATGTCTCCCCGTCAGCGCCACGAACACGTCTTCGAGCGTGGCGCTGTGCGTGCGCAGCGCCTGCACGGCCACCCCCGCCGCCGCCAGCGCCGTCAGCACCGCCGGGATGGTCTCGTGGATCGCCGAGCTGCCGATCGAGACCAGGCCCTCGGTCACGCGCGCCTCGACCACGCCCGGCAGGGCAGCGAAGCGCTCGACTGGCGGCGGCGTGCTGCCCTCGAACGTCACTTCGACGAGATGGGCCATGCCGAGCGACTGCACCAGCGCCACCGGCGTGTCGAGCGCGATGAGCTTGCCGAGGTCGACGACACCGATCCGATCGCAGAGCGTCGCGGCTTCGTCCATGTAGTGGGTGGTGAGGACGATGGTGCCGCCGCCGGCCTTGAAGCGCCGCAGCACGTCCCACAACTGCAGCCGCGACTGCGGATCGAGCCCGGTGGTCGGTTCATCGAGGAAGAGCACGTCGGGATCGCCGGCCAGCGAGCAGGCCACCGAGAGGCGCTGCCGTTGCCCACCCGAGAGCTTCCCCACCCACGCGGAGGCCTTCGATTCGAGGCCCACCAGCGCCAGCAGGTCCGGCACCGAGCGGCCCGACGGATAGAACGAGCGGAACAGCCGCAGCGTCTCTTCGACCGACAGCTTGTCGGCGAGCTGCGTCTCCTGGAGCTGGATGCCGAGGCGTGGCCGCAGCGCCGCGCTGGCCTCGGCCCAGCGCCGGCCGAGCACCTCGACCTCGCCGGTGTCGGGTGCGAGCAGGCCCTCGAGCATCTCGATGGTGGTGGTCTTGCCGGCGCCGTTGGGCCCGAGCAGGCCGAAGCACTCGCCGCGGTAGACGTGCAGATCGAGGCCATCCACGGCCACCACGTCCCCATAGTGCTTGACGACGGCGCGACACGCGAGCGCGACTTCGGGCGGCATGCGGAGAATTGTACGCGCATGCGTTGCGCCGGCGAGAGACGCTGCCGTACACTGAGGATCTCGTGTCAGCGACCATCGTCGTCATCGGGCCCGAGCGCACGCTCCCGACCCTGCGCGCCAGATTCGAATCCGGCGGCCGCGTCCACAGCTTCACCGACGCGGAGGCGATCGAGGCGCTCGAGCACATCTTCCGGCACCGGCCGCGCATCGTCGCGGTCGAGCGCGAGTTCTCCGGCACCTCGCGCGGCGTCGCGCTCATCGGCCGTGTCAAAGACGATCCGACGCTGGCGGAGTGTGAAGTCCGCGTGGTGGCTCATGATGCCACCGTGCGCCCCTCGGGGGTACGGCGGCCGGCCGCACCCGATTCCGTGGCACCGGCCACCTCACTTCAGCAGGGCGTGCGGCGCGCTCCGCGCGTCCGCATCGCCGAAGGCACGGAAGTGCTGGTGGACGGCGACCCGGCGCTGCTCATCGACCTGTCGATTCTGGGCGCCCAGGTCGTGGCCCCGTTCGCGCTCAAGCCCAACCAGCGCGTCCGCGTCTCGTTCGCTGACGCGCGCGGCGTGGTGCGCTGCGTGGGCTCGGTGGCGTGGGCCTCGTTCGAGATGCCGAAGAACCTGCCGACGCGCTATCGCGCCGGCATCGAGTTCAACGGCACCAACGCCGAATCGCTCAGCTTGTTCTGCGAGAAGCACCGTAGGACATAGGGACTGGGTGCTAGGGGCTGGGGCTAGGGCGGGCCAGCGTCACACGTTCGCTTCGCCGCGGGCCCCGATGCACAAGCGCCGGCATGTCGTCGATTCGTCTTCTCACCGCGTGACTGTTGCGCGCCCCAGCACCCAGCCCCCAGTCCCCAGCACCCGTGGCGAGCGCGTCAGCGCGCGAGCCAACCCGCGAGCGGGCGATCCGTCCGCACGATCGTCTCGTCGCGGTCCGACCCGGTCGAGACCAGGCCTACCGGCACGCCGCTGACTTCTTCGAGCCGCGCGATGTAGCGCCGGGCCGTCTCCGGCAGCTGGTCATACTGCGTGGCGCCCTTGGTAGGCGTCGTCCAGCCGGGCCACGACTCGTAGACCGGCTCGATGGTCGCGCCGGCTGGAAGCGCCGACGGAAACTCGTCCACCTGCTGGTCGTTGATGCGATACGCCACCGCGACCTTGATCTCGTCGAGGCCATCGAGTACGTCGAGCTTGGTCAGCGCCAGCGCGCCGATGCCGTTGACGCGCGCCGCGTAGCGCACCGCCACCGCGTCGTACCAGCCGCAGCGCCGCGGCCGGCCGGTGGACGCACCGTATTCGTGGCCCGTTTCGCGCAGCCGCTCGCCCAGCGCATCGTGCAGCTCGGTGATGAAGGGGCCTTCGCCGACGCGGGTGGCGTAGGCCTTGGCCACGCCGAGCACGCCGCCAATGGCCTGCGGCGGCACGCCGAGGCCGGTGCACACGCCGCCCACCGAGGCGTTCGACGAGGTCACGAAGGGATACGTGCCGTGATCGATGTCGAGCATCGTGCCCTGCGCCCCTTCGAACAGCACGCGCCGGCCCTCGCGCATGGCCTGATGCAGATACAGCGACCCATCGACCGACCAGCGCAGCAGGCGCTCGCCCTGCGCGACCAGCGTCGCATGCACTTCTTCCCAGTCGAGATGGGTATCGCGGATGATCTGGTTGCGCGCGTGCACGTTCTCGCGCACCAGGTCGACCAGCCCGGCGGCGTCGTGCAGATCCGACAACCGCACGCCGCGACGGCCGATCTTGTCTTCGTAGGCCGGGCCGATGCCGCGCGAGGTGGTGCCGATCTTGCGCTCGCCACGGCGCGCTTCGCTCAGCACGTCGAGTTCACGGTGATACGGCAGGATGAGGTGCGCGCGGTCGCTGATGAAGAGCCGGCCCTCGACGTCGATGCCGAGACCCGCCAGCATGTCGACCTCGGCGAACAAGGCCGCCGGATCGACGACCACGCCGTTGCCGATGAGGCACGACACGCCGGCATGCAGGATGCCCGACGGGACGAGGTGCAGGACGTATTTCTGCCCGCGCACGTACACGGTGTGGCCGGCGTTGTGTCCGCCCTGATACCGTCCGACCACCGAAAAATGCGGCGTCAGCAGATCGACGATCTTGCCTTTGCCTTCATCGCCCCACTGGGCGCCCAGCACCACGATGTTCATGCACTCTTGGGTGTCGCGGACGAACTCACGCGAGCACGCGCGCTCGGGAGCCGCCGGACGCTTCAGGATAGTGCAGGCATCACACTTCGCGCCAGTCACGTTCGCGACGCGTCCGCTGTCAACTTTTTTCTTCCGGAGATTCACGTTGACAAGCGCGCGCCGCGTGCTTAGTTTCTATGCTCCCGCGCGTCCCTCCCGCGCATCGCGTCGCATATGTCCAACGTCGTCACACTCGCCCCCATGAGTCACGACCGCGCGGCCACTCAGAGGCTGCGCGCACGGCAGGATTCCCCTTCATGATGGCACCTCACGCCGGTCTCGAGCGACGCGTCATCGCGTCGCTCGACGCGGCGCCGTCGCGCGTGCCGGTCGTGCTCGGCGGCTGCGGCTCCGGCCGCACCACGCTGCTGCACGCGCTTGCCGATCGCTTCGGCCGCGCCAGTTGCCAGTACATCGACGTCGAACGATCGGCGAGCACCCCCGAACGCTTCCACGACGCCGTGCTCGCCGCCTCGCCGTTCGTGGATCCCGCCGCCGGGCCGGGCCAGCCGACGCTGCCCTCGAGCGCGCGTGATGCGTTCGATCGCACGCTGGCCTTTCTGCAGCGCGCCCGCACGCCTGACGGGCAGGCGGCGACGTTCCTCCTCGACGAGGTGCTCGAGCTGCGCACGTTCGAAAACTTTCCCGGCCTGCGGCAGGTGCTGCGCGAGTTCGTGCAGGCCATCGCCGACAGCCCGAACCGCTTCGTCTGCTCCAGCCGCTACGTGGCGCGCGCCCACCGCGTGCTGCGTGACGCGGCGGCGCGCTTCGAGGTGGTGCACCTGCCGCCGCTCTCCGCCACCGACGTGGCCGGCATGCTGCCGCCGTCGGATGCCGCCGGCGCCGCCGACCGCGACGAGCTGGTCTCGGCCATCCACGCCCTGGCTGACGGACGCGCCGCCTACGTCCACGCGCTCGGCGAGATGTGCACGGCCATGAGCCAGCGCGGCGGCGATCCGATCAGCGCCCTCACGGCGCTGCTCACGACCGACGGCGCGCTCACCGCGTGGTGCGGCTACCGCTACGAGCTGCGGCTCCACCGCGCCCGCGGCTACGGCGCGCTCAAGGCCATCCTCGAGATCCTGGCCGACGACGAACCCCTCACGCTGACCGAGATCGCGCAGCGGCTGCGGCGCACGCCCGGCTCCACCAAGGACTACCTGTCGTGGCTCGAAGACGTGGATCTGGTCTCGGCCCGGCAGAAGCGCTACAGCTTCGTCGATCCGGTGCTGCGCCTGTGGGTGCGACTGCACGCGCGGCCGATGCCGCCCGGCGTCGATGACGTGGCGCGCGAAGTGCAGCACTACGCCGTGAGCCGCCTGCCCAGGGCGGAGCGCGATCTCGCCACCGCGGGCGCCGCCGAGCGCAAGCCGTGGGGGATCATCGAGATTGACTAGGGGCTAGGGACTGGGGGCTGGGGGCTGGGGTGTGCGGTCGTCACGCTTCCAACTGAGGCGAGACAAGCAGGGCTTGTGCATCGCCGCACTCACCCGGCGATGCGCAGCGTCACGATTGCACGCCCCAGCCCCCAGCCTCTAGCCCCCAGCCCCCAGTGGCGCGAGCGAAGCGAGCGCGAGCCGTGCCGCTTCCTGCTCCGCTTCCTTCTTCGTCTTGCCGGTGCCCGAGGCGACGACGAGGCCGTCGACGACGGCGTCCACATGGAAGCGCTTCTCGTGGTCGGGTCCGGTCTCGAGCGCGATGCGGTAGGCCGGCAGCGGACGGCCGGCGGCCTGCAGCCATTCCTGCAGCGCCGACTTGTGGTCGCCGCCGAGTGTGGCCGTCTGCCGCACCTCGGCGATGAGCGGCCGCCAGGCCAGGTCGATGAACGTGCGCGCCGCCTCGATGCCGCCGTCGAGATAGATGGCGGCCATCACGGCTTCGAGCACGTCGGCCAGCAGCGCCGGCTTGGCCCGGCCGCCGGTCTTGGCCTCGCCGCGGCCGAGCAGCAGATCGTCGCCGAGCCCGAGGCGGCGGCTGATGCCGGCCAGCGTCGCCGTCGAGACGAGCGAGGCCTTGGCCTTCGACTTCGGCCCCTCGGAGTAGTCGGGGAACTCACGGTAGAGCAGGTCGGCGATGATGAAGCCGAGCACGGCGTCGCCGAGGAACTCGAGCGATTCGTTGTCGACGACCCCGCCGCTCGGGTCTTCAGCCGCCCGCGACTTGTGCGTGAGCGCGTGTTCGAGCAGCCCGCGGTCGCGGAAGGCGTAGTGCAGCCGCGCCTCGACATCGCGCAGGGCCGAGGCCAGCGGCACCACCAGCCCCGCCCCGCCGGCGTCGCCGTGGCTGAGCAGCACGCGGCGGGCCTCCGCGGCTTCGTCGTCGGCCACGCCGATGCGGATCTCGCCGAGGGTCGTGACGGCGAACGCAAAGACGTTTGCCGGGGGCCCCGACAGCCGCACGGCGTGCAGCCCCTGGCTTTCGAGCAGGCCCTCGACCACCGAGGCCTCGATCTCCGACTGCGTCCGGAAGACGATCTCGATGCCGGACATCACGCCTCCACGGCCACCGTCATGACCACCGGCGCACTGTCCGGGTCGGCCGGCTCCACCCGCAGCAGCAGCATCGTCATGTCGTCGTGCTGGCCGGCGCCGGCGCCGAAGGCCCGCACTTCGGCGACCATCCGATCGGCGAGCTGGTCGAGCGGCAGATCGCGGTGCTCGCCGGCGATCTCCCCCAGCCGCGTCTCGCCGAAGCAGTCGTGCGCCGGGTTCATCATCTCGCTCATGCCGTCGGTGAAGAGCATGAAGAGATCGCCCGGCGCCAGCGGCACCGTGACTTCCTCGAGTAGCGACTCGAAGAGCGTGCCGTCGTCGAGCGTGAGCCCGACGACGAGGCCGTCCGGAGCCAGCACCCGAATCGGCGGCCGGATGCCGCCGCGAGCGCCCGGCGCCACGATCATCGGGCAGTGCCCGGCTCGGGAGTAGGTCATCACCTGGCGGCGCAGATCGACCACGATGTAGCTCATCGTGATGAAGCTCTTGCCGTCGAGGTGATCGACCAGCACGCGGTTGACGGCAATCAGCAGCTCGCGCGGCGAACGGTGCTGGCGCGCCAGCGACAGCACCAGCCCCTTGAGCTGAGCCATGTAGAGCCCGGCGCCCACGCCCTTGCCCGACACGTCGGCGATGAGGAAGCCGAAGACGTCGTCGTCCACCGGGAAGACGTCGTAGTAGTCGCCGCCCACCTCACGCGCCGGTTCGCAGTACGCCGACACGGCCAGCCCGGGCACGGCGAGCGGGCCCTGCGGCAGCAGCTTCATCTGGATCTCGCGCGCGGTGGCGAATTCCTGCTCGAGGCGTTCCTTCTGTGCGACATCGAGCAGCAGCCGCGTGATCTCGCCGGTCATGACGTTGAACGAGTCGGCGAGCTCGCCGAGCTGATCGCGCGCCCGCACCGGAATGACGTGGGTGAAGTCGCGGTTGCGCAGATGTTCGGTGCCGGTGAACAGGTCGTGCACAGCGCCGGTGATCTGGCGCGCCAGCGTGAGGCCGAGCACCAGCGCGACGCCCTGGATGAGCAGGAAGAGCACCGCCACGACCACCAGCGCGCCGAGCAGCACGCCGCTGAACGCGCTGCCCAGCCCCGATCCGAACGCGATACGGCGGTAGATGTCCACCAGGTGCAGCGACAGCATCACGTTCAAGTCGCCGGTCTTGCCGGACTCCCAGTCGAGGTGCTGCACGAGCACGACCCAGCGGCGCATCGCCTGGTTGATGAGCCCCTCGCCGTAGTCGGGCACCGGTCGTGGGTCGAGGGCCGAGCCGCGCGCCGAGACGATCGGCGCGTCGTCGGTCTGCAGATCGCCGATGACGCCGAGCTGGATGCCGGTCTCGTCCTGGAGGCGCCGCTCGACCACCGCCGAGATCGGCAGATCGAGGACCACCGCCCAGGTCGGCGTGCGCGTGGCCGGCAGCGCCACCGCGCGCGCCACCATCCGCAGGTCCGACTCGCCGGCAGTGCGGCGGGCCTCGTCGGCGGCGTCGTAGGCGATGAGCTGCGCCACGCCGTCGCAGGTCGCGATCCATGCCGGCAGCGATGTCGGCGCCGGCAGATGCTTCCAGTCGCCGGCCCGCGCCGGCAGCGGTCCCGGCGGCGTGCGGCCGGCGTTGGCCGCAACCAGCCCGGACGGGCAGGTGATACCGGCGACCGGCACGAGCGCAATCGACAGGAACGGATAGCGGGCCGAGGCGGTGGCCTGCTGGCGCTCGAGGGTGTCGTGCACCGCTTCGGTTGACACGGCGCGCTGCACGTCGAGCAGCACCGTCTGGGCGAGGAAGCGCGCCTGCGTGGCCTGCAGTTCGAGGCGCGTCTGCACCATGTAGCCGGCGACATTGCGGATGAGCAGCAGTCCGGCCAGCACGAAGAAGGTGACGATGAGCAGACTCGGCACCAGGCCGACGAAGACGTACGACAGGATCAGCTTGCGGCGCACGCGCCACAGCAGTCGCCGGCGCATCCAGCCGAGCCCGCGCGCCACGAGATACCCGACGCCGAGGATGATGGCCAGCGTGCCGCCGGTATCGACCACGTCCACCCACGCCGGGCGCGGATCGCCGACCGCCGGTGTGACGATGAGTTCGAGGAGCTTCAGACCGAGGCCGGTGGCCAGGATGCGGCCGGGGAGCGATCGACGCAGCCACTCGCCCGCTCGCCGTTGCGGCGAGATCGTGGGCCCCGGCAGAATCGGTCGAGGGGTGCGGTCTGGCATCAGCGGGGAGCGCGGCCGCTCGAATGCGCCGCGCAACCGATTGCCACGCGGAATGATATCAGAGTAACGTGGCCGGGCCGTGAAACTTCCCGTCGCCGCTCGTTTCGCCACTGTCTGCGTGCATGCCGGTCAGGAGCCCGATCCCTCCACCGGCGCCATCATCACGCCCATCTACCAGACCTCCACCTACGTGCAGGAGGGGCTCGGCCAACACAAAGGCTACGAGTACGGCCGCACCCACAACCCGACCCGGATGACGCTCGAAGCCAACGTGGCGGCCATCGAAGGCGGCACCGCGGCCTTCGCTTTCGCCTCGGGCATGGCGGCGATCGATGCGGTGCTCACGCGCCTGCAGTCGGGCGACCATGTCGTCGTCAGCGACAACACCTACGGCGGCACCTTCCGCCTGTTCGAGAAGGTGCGGCGCAAGTTCGGCCTCGACTTCTCGTATGTGGACACGGCCAACCTCGACGCCATCGCCCCGGCGCTGACGGCGAAGACGAAGTACCTGTTCATCGAGTCGCCCACCAACCCGATGCTGTCGGTCACCGACATCGCCGGCGCCAGCGAGATCGCGCACCGCCACGGCGTGCGGGTCGTGGTCGACAACACCTTCGCCAGTCCCTACGTGCAGCGGCCGCTCGACCTCGGGGCCGACATCGTGCTCCACAGCACCACCAAGTTCCTGAACGGCCACAGCGACTCGGTGGGCGGCATCGTGATCCTCAAGCACGACGACGACGTCGAGTGGATGCGCTTCGTGCAGAACGCCGCCGGCGCCATCCTGGGCCCGATGGACGCGTGGCTGGTGCTGCGCGGCACCAAAACGCTGCCGATCCGCATGGAGCGCACCAACGCCAACACCATGCAGCTGGCCGACTACCTGTCGGCGCACCCGCGCGTCACGCGCACGATCTACCCCGGACTCCCCTCGCACCCGCACCACGCCCTGGCCAGCCGCCAGATGAAGGGCTTCGGCGGCCTCATCTCGTTCGATGTCGGCTCGCTCGAGCGCTCCCGCGAGGTGCTGGGCAACGTGCGCCTGATGGCCCTGGCCGAGAGCCTCGGCGGCGTCGAGACGCTCATCTCGCACCCGGCGATCATGACGCACGCCTCGGTGCCGGCCGAACGCCGCGCGCTGCTTGGCATCACCGACGGCCTGCTGCGCGTGTCGGTCGGCATCGAAGACATCGCCGACCTCGTCGACGACCTCGCCCAGGCGCTCGGCTAGCCGGCGACGCTGCCGGCGATCCAGGCCACGTAGTCGGCGCTGCCGCCCGCCTCCACGACCAGCCATTCGGGCAGCGCGTAGGGGTGGGCCGCGCGCACGTGCGCTTCGAGCGCAGCCAGCCGGGCGCGGGTGGTCTTGATGACGACCTGCTGTTCGGCGGCCTCTTCGATGGCGCCCTCCCAGCGGTACACGGAGGTGCCGGCGCCGGCGACGTGCACACAGGCCGCCAGACGCGCCTCCACGATCGCACGCGCCAGGGGGCCGATCGGCCGGTCGGCAGGCCAGGTCGTGAGCACGAGGCAGGGGCGGATGTCGTTTTCCACTTGTACTCTCGAAAAAGTTCTTGTACTTTTGTCGGCGGCGCGGTACAACGGCACTTGTACTTCGCACCCGAAGCCGCTATTCTGACATCGCCCATGACCGACGACCGAGTGCACGACGACGCCCCGAAGCCGGAGACCGCTCCGCGCGGCCGCCGACTGCTGCGCGCCGGGCTCGTCATCGTGACGATCGTGGTGCTGGTGGACGCCATCGTCGGCGAAAAGGGCCGGGTGGCGCTGATGCGCGCCCGTGGGCGGCAGGCGGAGGTCGCTCACGACCTCGAAACCCTCCGTCTCGAGAACCTGCGCACGGTCGAACAGGCGCGCCGCTACCGCGAAGACGCCGCCACGATCGAAGAGCTGGCGCGCCGCGACCTCGGCTACATCAAGCCCGGCGAGAAGCTGTTCATCATCCGCGACCTTCCGCCCGCGCAGCCCCGCTAGCCCGTCCGTGCGGCCCCGGTCCGCGTGCTACGCTAGCCCCTCGACGCGACCTCACGGCACTCGTGATCGGGACGCGACAATCTTCAAGGGAGCAGCAATGGCACGCACGGCGACAGCGGAATGGAAGGGCGATCTGATGGCGGGCGGCGGACACGTCGCCCTGGGCAGCGGCGCCTTCGAAGGCGCGTATTCGTTCGCGACACGATTCGGGGAAGCGTCGGGCGCGAATCCGGAAGAGCTGCTGGGCGCGGCCCATGCCGCCTGCTTTGCGATGGCCCTGGCGAACTCGCTCGCCAAGGCCGGCTTCACCGCCAACTCGGTGAAGGCGACCGCCAGCGTGCATCTCGGCAAGGACGATGTCGGCTTCAAGATCACCCGCATCGACCTCGACGTCACCGCGGAGGTGCCGGGCGCCGACGCGGCCACCTTCCAGACGCACGCCGAACAGACCAAGACCGGCTGCATCATCTCGCGCGCGCTGGCGGCCAACGAGATCACCCTCAAGGCCACGCTGGTCTGAGTTTCTCGCGATGCGCGTCCACCTGGTGCATTGGGACGCCGACGACGCGCGCACGCGTGTCGCCGCCCTCACGGCGCTGGGACACGACGCGGTCTATCTTCCGGGCGTCACCGGCACGCCGCTCATGCGAGGGCTGCGTGCCGGGGCGCCCGATTGTTTTCTGATCGACCTGTCGCGCCGGCCCTCGCATGGACGCGAAGTGGCGATGGCGCTGCGCTCGAGCCCGTCCACCCGGCACCGGCCGATCGTCTTCGCCGGTGGCGAGGTCGAGGCCGTGACGCGGATGCGAACGCTGCTCCCGGATGCGGTCTACACCACCTGGGGCCGCGTGAAATCCGCACTGCCGCGCGCGCTCACAGCCGCGCCGGCGACGCCGGTGGTTCCCGCCGATCGCCTGTTCACGGGGCGCACCCTCGCGCAGAAGCTCGGCCTGAAGGCCGGCGAGACGGTGGCCGTCGTCGGCGCTCCAGCCGGCTTCGCGGCGCTGCTGGGGCCCGTGCCTGCCGGCACGCGGCTCACGGCGAACGCCGTGGCCACCGCGGATCGCTTCATCTGGTTCGTGACGTCGCGCCGTCAGCTCGAGATGGCGCTCGGCCGGCTCGCGATGCTGGTCACGACCCAGGTGGCCTGGCTGGCGTGGCCGAAGGCCACCTCGGGGCAGCCGACCGACATCAACGGCAACGACGTCCGCGTCGCCGGTCTGGCAGCCGGCCTGGTGGATTTCAAAGTGTGCAGCGTCGACGCGACCTGGTCGGGGCTCGCCTTCACGCGCCGCAGGCGCTAGCCGGACGGGGCTAGCGGCCGGCGCCAGCCGCCGCGCTGGCGGTCCGGCCGTCCACGATCGCCTTGACCAGCGGCTCGAACTCGTCGAGCTTCATCTGGCCCGGGTGGTAGAGGCGGACGACGCCGCCGCGATCGACGAGCACCACGGTAGGTGTCGTGCTGGCGCCGTAGGCCTTGAAGTTCTCGTCGCTGACCGGCACCGCGCCCTTCGCCATCCACGGATAGCTCTGGTCGCGGATTCTTTCGATGTAGGCCATCTCTTCGGCCGCCGGGGCCGTCTTGCGGGCGGCGACATAGCCGTAGCGCTGGGTCGGCGCCACGATCGTCAGGCCCTGCGCGCCGTAGCGCTGCTGCATCTGCTCGAGCACCGGGCCCATCGCCTTGCAGTCGGCGCACCAGTGGGCCCAGAAGAAGACGATCACCGGTTTGCCCTTGAGCGAGGCCAGCGCCACCGGACGCGTGGTGCCGATCGCCTCGGTGAGTTGCAGCGCCGGCGCCGGCTTGCCTTCGAGCGACAGCAGGTTGATGTTCTTCTGGATGCGGGTGCGGATCGAGGTGGCCTTGTAGGTCGCCAGCTCCTCGGTCAGGAAATAGACCGCGTCGGCGCGAGCGCCCTTCTCGGCGGCTACGAACGCCCGTACCTCGATGGCGGCACCGATGGCGATCGGCAGGCGGGGTTCGTCGTCCATCTTGCGGGTCTTGAGGGCCGCCAGGCTCAAGTCGTAGGTCTGAACGGCGTAGGCGTCGGCCTTGTCGAGCTGCTTTGCCGCCAGCGCGCCCCGGCCCAGCCACGACAGGGCCTCGAGGGCCTCCGGTGTCGTGCCTTTGTCTTTCCGGTAGGCCGCGAGGATGCGCTCGCCCGCCGCGAAGTCGCCCTTGGCGATGGCGCCGCGCACCTCCGCGATGACGGTCTGAGCGGCCGGGGCGGCCGCGGGAGGCGCGCTCTGCGCTGCTGCCGGCAGCGTTCCGAACATCAGCGCGCACACGAAGAGAGCCGCAGATCGCATCACCAGGTCCGCCTCCAGCTGGCATCTTACTCTCGTTCACCTCCCCGGGGCGGCCGGCCAATCCCGCATGGCCCGGGGGATTCTCCGGCCCCCGGCCTGGTCGCGACGGCCTCGGCCCGCGCACGGCGCCGACGACGGTGGCATCCGACTTGCGGACGCCCCTGCGGCAGGGCAATGCGATACAGCGTGCTGGCGGTGGATTACGACGGCACGACCGCCGAGGAAGGCGTGCTGTCGGCTGACGTACGCGACGCGCTCGGCGTCACGCGGGCTGCCGGCGTGACGTTCATGCTCGTCACGGGGCGTGTACTCGCGGACCTGCGCCGGGCGGCCGGTGACCTGGGCTTCGCCGACGCCGTGGTCGCCGAGAACGGCGCGGTCGTCACCTTCCCCGCGAGTGGCCGGAGCCTGCGCCTGCACTCGCCGCCGCCGCCGGCTTTCGCGGAGGCGCTGCGCAAGCGCGGCATCGCCGTGGTCGAGGGTGAGTGCGTGGTGGAAACGCCGGCGGCCGCGGCCGCGGTCGTGCTCGAGATCGTCCGGGCGATGGAACTGCCGCTCGTGCTGGCGTTCAACCGAACGCGGCTCATGATTCTGCCCCAGGCGGTGAGCAAGGCGACGGGGCTGCGTGAGGCGCTCTCGGCGCTGCGGCTCTCGGGCCATAACCTGCTGGCAATCGGCGACGCGGAGAACGACCATGCCTTGCTCGAAGCCGCCGAGGTCGGCGTGGCGGTGGCGTGGGGCTCCCCTGCGCTCATGGAGGTGGCGGATCTGGTCCTCGACGGGCGCGGACCGGCCGACGTCGCCCGCTTCCTGCGCGCGCGGGCCGTCCTGCGCGATCTCCCATCCGCCAACGGCCGGCGCCGTCTGCTGCTGGGACACGATGCCGACCGGCCCCTCTCGCTGGCGGTGCGCGATCGCAACGTCCTCGTCAGCGGCGATCCGCGGTCGGGCAAATCGTGGGTCGCCGGCCTGCTGGCGGAACAGCTCATGCTGGCCCGCTACGCGGTGGCGGTCATCGACCCCGAGGGCGACTACCGCAGCCTCGAGGCGCTGCCCGGCGTGCGCGTGGCCGGCGAGGACCATCCGCCCGGCCCGGGCGATCTGGAGCGGGCGTTCCGGTTCCCCGACAGCAGCCTGGTCGTCGACCTGTCGCACGTCGCCTACTCGCGCAAGGTCGACTGCCTGGGGGCGCTGTTGCCCTCGCTCGCCCGCCTGCGGCAGACGCGCGGCTGGCCGCATCGCGTCGTCGTGGACGAAGCGCACTATTTCCTGCGTGACCTCGACCCCGAGGTGGCGCGTGATCTCGCCCACGGCGGCTACACGCTGGTCACCTATCGCCCGGCCGACCTCGGGGACGCGGTGATGCGGCATGTCGGCGTGGTCATCGCCACCCGCCACACCGATCCGCGCGAAGCGGCCGCGCTGGCGGGCTGGACCACGGTGGACCCGGCGCGCCTGACCGCGGTGCTGTCGACGCTCAGTGTCTCGGAAGCAGTGCTGCTGCCGACGGCCGAGGAGGCCGGCGGCGAGATGGTGCGCTTCAAGGTGGCGCCCCGCCTCACCGCGCACGTGCGGCACCGCCACAAGTACGCCGACCTGCCGGTGCCGCGCACGCAGCAGTTCGTCTTCAGTCGGGCCCCGGGTCTGCCGGCGGCGGCGTCACTGGCCGGCCTGGCGGCGATGCTCGCCCAGCTGCCGCGGGCCTCGCTCGACCACCACCTGCGCCACGGCGATTTCTCGCGGTGGCTCGCCGACGTCTTCCGCGACGAGGCGCTCGCGCGCGCCGTGCGCGAGGTGGAGCGCGCGTATCTCACGGGCGGCGCGACCGATGCCGCCGGCGCCATCGTGGGAGCCATCAGCGAGCGGTATGATCTCAAGGGATTCCCTCCCACATGACCCCCCTCGAACACGCGGTGGCCCTGGCCATAGCGGCCCTGGCTGGCGCCGTGGTCGGCCTCGAACGGCAATGGTCGGGTCATGCCGACGGGCCGGCCGCGCATTTTGCCGGCATCCGCACGTTCACGCTGCTCGGCCTCGTTGGCGGCATCGCCGGCGGTTTCCTGACCAGCGGCGCGCCGGGCCTGGCGGCGGTGCTGGCCGGTGGCGCCGCCGCCCTCATCGTGACCGCGTACTTCTCGGTGGGCCGCACCGACGTCGATGGCACCACGGAAGTGGCGGCGCTGGTGGTGCTTGGCGCCGGCACGCTGGCCGGGTCGGGCCAGTTCGGGCTCGCCAGCGGCCTGGCGGCCTTCACCGGCCTGTTGCTGGTCGAGAAGTCGCGGCTGCATGCGCTGGCCGCGCGCATCGACGGCGACGATCTGCGCGCGGCCGTCCGCTTCGCCGCCATGGCGCTGGTGGTGCTGCCGCTGGTGCCGGTCGGCCCGTACGGCCCGTCACCCGGGGTGCGGCCACGTGAACTGTGGGCGCTCGTACTCTTCTTCAGCGGACTGACCTTCGCCGGCCACGTCGCGCGCAAGGCGGTCGGCGCGCGGCACGGTCTGTGGGTCGCGGGCCTCCTCGGGGGGCTCATCTCCTCCACCAACGTCACGCTGACATTCGCACGCGCGAGCCGTGAGCCCGGCGCCCCCACCCGGGCGCTCGCCGTGGGGGCCATGGCCGCGAACCTCGTGCTCTTCCCCCGCGTGCTCGCCGCCACGGCGGTGCTCAACTGGCCGCTCGCCCCGGCGCTGCTGCCGCTGATGCTGCCGCCGCTGGCGCTGCTTGGCGCCGCGACGGCCTGGGGAGTCTGGCGCACGCCCACCCACGACGGCGCGCAGTCGCAATCGGCCCATCCCCTGCGCGTGGGTGCGGCCCTGCAGATGGCGGTCCTGTTCCAGATCGTGCTCTACGGCGTCGACGCCGCGCAGGCCTGGTTCGGCCAGGCAGGGCTGCTCACCTCGGCGGCGGCGCTCGGCTTGACCGACGTCGATGCGCTGACGGTCACCATGGCCCGCGGCGTGAGCGCGCGGGCAGGCCTCGGCGACGCCGCGCGCGCCATCGGCGTCGGCATTCTCGCCAACACGCTGCTGAAGGGCGGTATCGCTCTCGTCATTGGCCGCGGGCCCTTCCGGGTGCGCGTCGGGGCCACGCTGGCGGCGGTGGCCGCCGTCCTGGCCGGGCTGCTCATCTTCGGATAGCCCGCCAAATCCCCGCCGGGGGCGGGATTTATCGCGGGCCCGGCCGCAGGCCCCCGCTCCTGGCCGCGTCCGTGGTCATCCGAGGGCGGCACGACGTTTGCGACCGCAGGCGGTGAGGAGTGATCGCCATGACGACGTTCTTCCGCCGCGTGCTCTCTGCCCTCGCGCTCGATCCGAAGCTGTTCGAAGAAGTCGAAGCCGACCGGCACGCCACGGCGCAGGCCCTGGCCGTCGTGCTCTTCGCCGCGGTCGGCGCCGGCATCGGCCATGCCGGCGTGGGAGACGGCGCGGCCACCGTCGTCGGCGTCATCGCCCTCGGCTCGGTGGCGGCCTGGGGCGCGTGGGCGGCGCTGCTCTATCTCATCGGCACGCGGATCCTGCCCGAGCGCACCACGTCGGCCGACCTCGGCCAGTTGCTGCGCACGCTCGGCTTCGCGGCGGCGCCGGGTATGTTCCGCGCCTTCGAGATCTTCGGCGGCACGCGCTGGTTCGTGTTGCCGCTGACCTCGGTGTGGATGGTCGTGGCGATGGTCATCGCCGTGCGCCAGGCGCTCGACTACACCACCACGGCGCGCGCCGTGGCGCTCAGCCTGCTCGGCTGGGCGGTGATGTTCGGCGTCGCGCTGGTCGTGGGCCTGCTGATGGCCCGTCCGGTCTCCTGAGCCCGTCAGGCGGCGCAGGGCTTGGTGTAGCGGCCGGTGGCGGTATGGCAGAGGTATCCGGACTCGACCAGAAGATCGAGCACCACGCCGCACACTCGCGGTTCGAGCGCCCACAGCCGCCGGGCCTGGTCGGCCGTCAGCGTCAGGCCGGGCATCTCTTCGAACTCCTGTCGCACCGTGGCGACCATCGCCTCGACCTCGTTGGTGCTGCGAATCGCGTGACCCATGTCTACCTCCTGACCGCCGTCGACGCTCGAGAAGCCAAACGCGTGCCACGGCGACAGGTGCGCCGGAGAGGCCGCTGACGAGTCCCACCCCGAGGCGCGTGGGGCGGCTGCGGGAAATAGTCCGCGGACGTCTCAGCGGTGTCGGGCCGAGGCGACCGGCAGATCGATGGTCACCTCGGTGCCCGTGCCCACGACGCTCGTGACGGCGAAGTGTCCTCCGTGCTCGTCGACGACGCGCTTGGCGATCGGCAGGCCGAGCCCGGTGCCCCGCGTCTTGGTGGTGAAAAAGGGTTCGAGGCAGCGGTCCCGCACGTCGTCGGGCATCCCGGGGCCCTTGTCGATGAAGCTGAGGCGATAGCGGTCGCCGACGCGCCGGCCGCTGATGCGCACGACGCCCTGATGCCGCATCGCCTGTGCCGCATTCGTCATCAGGTTCAGCACCGCCCGTCCCATCTGCGCGGTGTCGAGCCACAGGTCCGCCTCGTCGCCGCCCACTTCGAAGCGCAGCGGCGTGGCGGCCGGGTCGTTGGCCACCAGCGCGATGGTGTCGCGGATGAGCGTCAGCACCGGCGCACGGCGGAAGACCGGCGGCGCCGGGCGAGCGTAGACGAGGAGATCGCCCACCAGGTGATCGAGCGAGTCGACACGTGTCAGCAGGTCGCCCAGGACCTTGCGGTCCGATGAGTCGTGGGCAAAGCGCGTCTGGATGACCTCGACCACCCCGCGGATGGCGGCCAGCGGATTGCGCACCTCATGCGCCACCACCGCCGCCAGCTCGCCGATGCGGGCGAGCGTCTGGCGCTCCTGCAGCAGTTGCTCGAGGCGCTTGTGCTCCGAGAGATCGCGCAGGATGCCGGTGAAGCGCCGCTCGCCGTTGACGACGGTCTCGCCCACCGCCAGATAGAGGGCAAACTCGCTGCCGTCCTTGCGCCGCCCGCGGACCTCGCGGCCGATGCCGATGATCCGCCGTTCGCCGGTCGCAAGATAGCGGCGCAGGTAGCCATCGTGCTCGCCCGCTTCGAGCGGCGGCATCAGCATCGACACGTTGCGCCCCACCAGTTCATGAGCGGCATAGCCGAAGAGCGCCTGCGCCGCCGGATTCGACCAGGCCATGCGGCCGGTGGCGTCGATGACGACCAGGCCGTCCACGATCGTCTCGACCACCGCCTTGTAGAGGGCCTGCGACTCTTCGAGCGCGCCTTCGACGCGGGCGAGGCGGCCCGCCTGCACCGAGAGGTGCGCGGTCAGTTCGTCCTTGATACGAAGCTCAGTGACGGCGGCGGCAGACGCGCGGGCCGAGGCCTCGGCCGCCACCATCCGCTGCCGTTCCATCAGCAGCGCAAAGCGCGGCGAGACGACCTCGACCAGCAGCCGGTCGGCCGGCGTGAACGGCGCCGCGCCGCCCCGCGCGACCTCGAGCGCGCCGACTGTCTGGCTCACCGCGACCAGCAGCAGGCGCAGCACCTGCTCACCGGGCGCCGGCGACGATCCGACGGCGACGTGGGCCACCCGCACATCGTCGTGGAAGACGGCGCCGCGCGTGGCGCCCACCAGCGCGCACAGCCGCTCCAGCAGATCGCGACAGAGCGCGTGGTCGGCGGCGGCGGGGACGGCGCCGGCGGCCAGCTCGATGGCCTCCGCCAGCCGCCGGGGGTCCGGGTGTTCGAGGCTCGGGGTCATCGGCGCGCGGGCAGTCTACCTCGCCAGCCGCCCGGCAGAGATGGCCGATATACTTCCCGGATGTCTCCCGCCACGATTCTGGTCGTCGACGATGAACAGCTCATTCGCTGGACGCTCCGCGAGCGCCTGAGCGCGCATGGCTTCGAGGTGGTGGAGGCCGGGACCGGCGCCGAGGCGGTGGCCGCCTTCGGCGATGCCATCGACCTCGTGCTGCTCGACTTCAAGCTGCCCGACACCGACGGCCTCCAGGTGTTGCGCCAGTTGAAGGAGCTGCAGCCGACGGTGCCGGTCATCCTGCTGACGGCCTTCGCCTCCATCCAGACCGCGGTTGAAGCCATCAAGCAGGGCGCCTACGACTACGCCAAGAAGCCGTTCGAGTTCGAGCAGCTGCTGCTCACCATCGGCAAGGCCCTCGAGACCAGTCAGCTGCGCCGCGAAGTGAAGGCGCTGCGCGCGCGCGACAGCGAGCCGCACGCGTTCGACCGCGTGATCGGCGAATCGCCGGCCATCAGCGCCGTGAAGACCGTGATGGCCAAGGTGGCGGCGAGCCCGGCCTCGACCGTGCTGCTCCAGGGCGAGACCGGCACCGGCAAAGACCTCGCCGCCAAGGCCATCCACTACAACAGCGACCGCGCGGCCCGGCCCTTCGTCAACATCACCTGCTCGGCGCTGCCCGAGCATCTGCTCGAGAGCGAGCTCTTCGGACACGAGCGTGGCGCCTTCACCGACGCTCGCCAGCAGAAGCGCGGCCTGTTCGAGACCGCTGCCGGCGGCACCATCTTCCTCGACGAGATCGGCGAGATGAGCCCGACGCTGCAGGCCAAACTGCTGCGCTTCCTCGAAGAGAAGACCTTCAAGCGGGTGGGCGGCTTGAGCGATTTGAAGGTCGACGTGCGCGTCATCGCCGCGACCCACCGCAACCTGACGCAGTCGGTGCGCGACGGCAAATTCCGCGAGGATCTCTACTACCGCCTCGGCGTGATGCCGATCACATTGCCGCCACTGCGCGAACGCACCGGCGACGTGGCGCTGCTGGTGGATCACTTCGTGCGCGCGTTCAACCGCGAGTTCAAGAAGAACGTGAAGGGCGTCACGCCGGCGGCCCTCAAGGCGCTCGATGGCTACAGTTGGCCCGGCAACGTCCGCGAGCTCCGCAATGCCGTCGAACGGGCGATGCTGCTCGCCGAGAGCGACGTGCTCGGCCCCGATCACTTCTCGATGCTGGCGGCGCCGACGCCGGTCACCTCGGGCTTCACCCTCCCGCCCGAGGGCGTGAACCTCGAAATGCTGGAACGCGACCTCGTGGTGCAGGCGCTGCAGCGCGCGCAGGGCAACCAGACCCAGGCGGCGCAGCTGCTCGGCATGAACCGCGACCAGATCCGCTATCGTCTGGAGAAGTTCGGTCTCGACAAGCTCGGGCGCCCGATGGGCGACGAGAAGCCGGCGTAGCCGGGAATCTTCCCCGGCGGCGGGCGGACAACTGCCCGTCGGCGGACCGGCGGGACGCCTGGGCCCCCACAGGACGCCGATCGCGACTCGGCACGGCCGTTGCTCTCCTGGAGAGCAGGACGATGTCCATGGCGAATGTCATCGTGGCGGACGACGAAGACCTGCTACGGTGGGCGCTGGTGCAGCGGCTGACGCGCGACGGCCACTCGGTGGCGGAAGCCCGCGACGGCGCCGCGGCGATCGAGGCCGTGGCGGCAGCGGCCCCGCACGCCGTGGTGCTGCTCGACGTGAAGCTGCCCGACATGACCGGGCTGGCGGTGCTGAAGGAGATCCGCCGCCGCCGGCCGGATGTGACCGTGGTGATGATGACGGCCTACTGGGCGAGCGACGCCCTGGCGGAGGCCCGCCGGCTCGGCGTAAGCGTCCTGCTGGCCAAGCCCCTGGATCTCGACCGCGTGGCTGCCACCGTGCTGGCGGCGAAGGAGATCGGCGCATGTTGACCCTGTCCCGCGTCCTCTGTCCCACCGACTTCTCCGAGGTCTCGACCAAGGCCGAGGCCTACGCGACAGCGCTGGCCCAACATTACGGCGCCGCCCTGCACCTGCTGCACGTCGATCCGCCGATGCCGATCATGGCGCCCTACGGCGAGATTCCGGTCGACGTCCGCCTGTTCGAGGAGCAGCGCGAACAGGCGCTCGCCGATCTGGCGAAGGCCGGCGACCGCGCGCGTGCCGGGGGCGTGGATACCGAGACCTCGGTCCGCGGCGGCCATCCGGCGCGCGAGATCCTGGCCGTCATCGAGGAGCAGGCGACCGACCTGCTCGTCCTCGGCACCCATGGACGGGGCGGGGTCGAGCACCTGCTGCTCGGCTCGGTCGCCGAGAAGATCGTGCGCAAGGCGCCGTGCCCGGTGATGGTGGTGCCGGCGGCCGCGCATCCCGAGACCGGCGTCCTGTTCTCGCGGATCCTGTGCCCCGTCGACGGCTCAGCCGCGTCGGCCGACGCGGTGACGTTTGCGACCTCGCTCGCCCGCGAGACCGACGGCGAACTCACGCTGCTCTACGTGGTCGAACCGGTGCCGGCGTCCGGTGAGTTCGGCGCCCTCGACGTCGACGAATACCGCCGCTTCGGCGAGGCGCATGCGAAGACGATTCTTGCCGCCGCCGTCGCGCCGGAGGTGCGGGAGTGGTGCCGGGTGCGGGAAGAGATCGCGCTCGGCAGACCGAGTGAGCGCATCCTCGACACCGCGCGCACCTGGCGCGCCGACGTGATCGTGATGGGCGTGCGCGGCCGCGGCGCCATCGACCTGATGGCGTTCGGCTCGACCACCAACGACGTCATCCGCCGCGCCACCTGCCCGGTGCTGGCGGTGCATCCGCAAGCTGCCGATCGCCGCCGCTACGGCACGGCGCCGGCCACCGTGCCCGTCTAGCCGCGCAGGAGAACCGCATGAGCACGATCGCGCTCCGCCACATCCTGGTCCCCACGGACTTCAGCGACTGTTCGACGGCCGCCCTGCGCTACGGGCTGGCCCTGGCCGAGCGCTTCGACGCCCATCTGCACCTGCTCCACTCGGTGCAGAGTCCGTTCGATCAGCCGTGGGCAGCCGAGGTCTACGCGGTGTCGCAGGCCGACTTCGAGAAGACAGCCCGCGAGGAGTCCGACGTCCAGCTGGCGCGCCTGCTTGCCGAATCGGGCCGTGCGGCCAGCCAGGTCACCTGCGTCACGACGCTGGGCGCGCCGTTTCTCGCCATCATCACCTACGCGAAAGAGGCGCCCATCGACCTCATCGTCATGGGCACGCACGGCCGCGGCGCGGTGGCGCATCTGCTCATCGGCAGCGTCGCCGAGAACGTGGTCCGCAAGGCGCCGTGCCCGGTGCTGACGGTGCGCCATCCGGAGCACGAATTCATCGCGCCGTGACCTGAGGGGGAGGGTCTCATGACCGTACCGATGACCGTCGGAGATGTGATGACCCGCGGCCCGTGGGTCGTCAGTGACGATGCGCCGCTGCGCCAGGCGCGCGGCCTCATGGTCGACCACGAGATCCACCACCTGCCGGTGGTGCGGCGCGGCGCGCTGGTCGGCGTGCTGAGCGATCGCGACGTCAAGCGGGCGCTCGATCCCGACCTCGGCCTGCCGCCGGAAGATCAGCTCTTCGTGCGCGATGTGTGCGTCTTCGACGCCTACACGGTGCCGCCGGACGAGCCGCTGGAGCGGGTCTTGAGGACCATGGCCGCGCAACACATCGGCTCGGCGCTCGTGACCGACCAGGGCCGGGTCCTCGGCATCCTCACGGCCAGCGACGCCTGCCGGATCTTCGCCGACTTCCTGCACGCCAGCAGCCAGCCCCTGAGCTTCACGCCGCTGTCCTGACTATCGGTCCTGACACACATTGACGGACCCGCCGGCGGGTCCGTCAGTCTCGGCATGTGCCGGGCGGCCGCCGCTCAGCGGGCGTCCGGATTCGCAATCCGCTCGAAGAGGGCGGCGAGGCGTGCCCGCGCCGTGGTCAGCCGTTCCTCGAGTTGGTCGTAGACGAACGCATGGCCGGCCTGCGTCGCTTCGATGATCGGCACCTCGGCCTGCTGCGCCGCCTGTTCGAGCGACGCCCGCCGCGTCTGGTCTTTCACGCGGGCGATGGCGTTGCGGACGTCCTTCAGCAGGGCGCGTGTTTCACGCAGGCCTTCGACCGCCACGCGGCCTCGCGCCGGGAACTCCGGATGCGGCGCGATCTTGCCGGCGCCGTGGCAGGAGGCGCACTGCGCCTCGAGCGCCTTGGGCGACAGCCGCACGCCGGCCGCTTCGCCGTGGCAGGTCGTGCAGGTGGGTCCGAGCGTGTCGCCGGCGCGCAGCAGTTCGGCGTGCTTGCTGCGCGAGAAGGCCACCATCGGGCCGGTGTGGCAGGTGCCGCACGTCTTGGGCA
Source organism: Acidobacteriota bacterium (assembly GCA_031404695.1). Taxonomy (GTDB): domain Bacteria; phylum Acidobacteriota; class Vicinamibacteria; order Vicinamibacterales; family UBA2999; genus CADEFD01. The sequence continues at coordinate 17,247 of JANNIB010000333.1, read as the reverse complement.
GGACGACGCGCCGCACGGGGCTGGCGGGGTTGTTGCGAGCCAGTATGTCCTTGTGGGCGACGAACGCCTCGAAGCTGCGCGGATTGCCGCCATGGCAGGTCTCGCAGCCCACGCCCTGGCGCGCGTGTGCCGACAGCTCCCAATCGGCCAGGTGATTGGCGGACACCGACCCCGGATTGGCGACGTGGCAGTCGGCGCAACGACTCAGCGTCTGTGCGTTCCCTTCTGTCGCAAGCAGCAGTCCTGCGAGCACCAGCGTGGCAACCCACCCAACGTGACGGACCATGATGCGCCTCCACTGTGAACCGATCCATCTCTCGTGCCAGATGTGCCGCGGCGCGAGATCCGGTCAACGGTGCGCGTTTGGCGGCCAAGACGCGGCCGGCATGGGCACTGCCATGGGGATTCCCCGCCCCGTCCCGGGAAACTTCACCTCCGCGTAACGGCGCCGGCGCGCCAGCGGCACCACGGCCACTGGCGCGAAGCTTGCTCCTGGCGTTGACAGCAGCCCCCCGGCGGGGCGAGGCTGGAGGTGCGACCATGGCCCGATCCGATCGCCGTCGGTTCCTGAAGACCCTCGCCGTCGCCGGTGGCACGCTGGCGGCCCGGCCGCGACGTGCACACGCCTCGGCCACGCGGGCGCTCGGCCTGCGCCACCTTCACACCGGCGAGTCGCTCACGGTCGCATACGCAGCCGGAGAGCACTATCTCCCCGACGCCCTGGCCGCCGTGAACCGTCTGCTGCGCGACTTCCGTACCGGCGACGTCCACGCGATTGATCCGGGCCTGCTCGACCTGCTGCATCACGTGGCGCGCCGGCTCGACACCCGCCAGCCGTTCGAGGTCATCTCGGGCTACAGGTCGCCGAAGACCAACGCGGCCCTGCGCGTGAAGAGCGAGGGGGTCGCCGCACGCAGCCTCCACATGGTCGGCCAGGCGATCGACATCCGCGTGGCGGGCGTCTCGCTCACCTCCCTGCGCGCGGCGGCGCTCGATCTGAAGGGCGGCGGCGTCGGCTACTACGCCGTCTCGAACTTCGTGCACATCGATACCGGCCGCATCCGCCACTGGTGAGCGCGCCGCCTCAGCGGCCCGTCAGCGCGCGGGCGAGCGCGCCGTCGTGGCCGTAGATGTCGTCGGCGAAGTGCAGCAGGCCGTCGTCGGGCCCGATCGCGGCGGTCAGGTAGAACAGCACCACGTCCACCGGCGCGGCCAGCGTCACCCGCTCGGACGACGCCGCCGCCATTGCCGCGTCGATCCGTGACGGCGACCAGCCGGGCACATCGCCCAGCACCCAGGCGGCCAGCGCCGGCGGGTCGGCGAGACGGATGCAGCCGTGGCTGAAGTCGCGACGGTCGCGGGCGAAGAGCGCCGGCGCCGGCGTGCCGTGCATGTAGACGCTCTCGCGGTTGGGAAAGACGAACTTCACGAGGCCGAGGGCGTTGTGCGGCCCGGGGCGCTGTCGCAGCCGCAGCGTGCCGGCCGCGAGGGCGGCGAGGGCGGCGTCGTCGGCGGGCACCACCGCGGCGTCGTCTCCCCCGCCGCGGACGATCTCCATCTGCTGTGACGCCAGGTACGCGGGGCGCTGTCGCACTGCGGGCAGCGCCTCATCGCGCAGAATCGAGGGCGGCACGTTCCAGTAGGGCCGGAAGATGACGTGGTCCAGCGTCTCGACGAAGACCGGCGTCGCCGTCTTCCGCGCCGCCCGCCCGACGATGACGTCCATCGTGCGGACCGGCGGCGCCGCCAGCGCACCGGCCTCCCACGCCCACAGCCGGAACATCGGGATGTTCACCGCGATGACGCGGCGGGTGCCCAGATCGGGCAGCCAGCGCAGACGTTCGAGCGCCATCGCGATCTGATCCGCGCGGCTCGCCAGCGGCACCTGCAGCGCGGTGATGGTGCGGCTGCCGAGCGTGCCATCCGGCGTCAGGCCGTGGCGCGACTGAAAGCGTCCCACCGCCATGGCCACAGCGTCCTCATACTGCGTGGCGTCGGGCGGCGGCACTGCGCCGGGGTCGAGATCGCCGACCGCGACGAGGCGCCGAGCCAGGGCGTGGAGGTGCGCGTACGCCTCCCCCACGTGCACGGTCGCCGTCACACCCGGCAGTGGCGGCATGGGTTGGGCGGCCAGCACACGGTAGCGCGCGAGGGCCGCGACGAGCTGCGCGTACACGGTCAGCGGCGGCGCCAGACCATCGAGCGCCTCGCCCACCCGCCCGGCGATGACCGCCTCGGCGAGCATCCGGGGGAAGTCGTGCGGTTCGTCCCACGTCTGCAGCCGCAGTCCGAGGCGGCGCGGATCAACGCGGCCCAGATGCAGGTGCCGCATGTAGCGCAGCACCGCCAGCGTGAGCGCGACGTCGCGCCGGAGCCGGGCGTCGCCAGACAGCGTCGGCGCTTCCATGGCGGCCGCGATGGCCGGCGTGAGGTAATCCGCGGCACGCAACCCGTGCGCATCGGCGCCCCGCAGCCGCGCGAGTGCGGCGTCGCCCGCCTCGCTGACACTGCCGTGGGTGGTCGTCCATGCCGTCACCAGCGGGAAGGGACCGTAGACGCGTACGACGTCCGCAGCCTCGCTGGCGGAGGCGCCAAGCGCCCGGGCAACAGACGTGACGGCGGTCGCATCAGTCGTCGTCGCGACCTGCGCCGCCGTCCGCGCGTGCGCCTGCAGGTCGAGCGCAGCGGCGCACGTCACGGCCACGACGGCCGCGCGGAGCAGACGGACGCACCTGGGGTGAACGGTCACATCGCTGAGACTCGCACCACTCGTGCCAATCCGGACGTCCGCCATAGCGGCTTCGCGCGGGGGTGGAAGCCGCGGATCGCGGCCAACATCCCGCTCACGGTGCGGAATCTTCGGCGACGTCACCGGGCCGCAGGCGCTGGCGTCCGCTCAACCAGACGACCACGCCGGCCACCAGCCACACACCGGCCACCTGCTGCGCGAAGACCGACGCCTCCACCAGCACCCAGAGAATGACCGCCGCGCCCAACAGCGGCACGATCGTATGGAGTGGCGTGGCCGGGGCCAGGCGCTTGCGGACGAAGTAGCCGACCACCGACACCTGCAGCAGCAGGAACGCGCCGAGCGCACCAACGTCCACGATCGAGACGAGCACGCCGAGGCCATCGGCGCGTCGCGCCGCCCACACGCTGACGACCAGCGTGACCAGGGCCGTCGCCATCAGCGCGGTGCGTGGCACGCCGCGGGCGTCGTCCACCACGGCCAGCTGCCCGGGAAGACGCCCCTCGCGCGCCATGCCGTAGATGAGGCGCGCCGCCGCGGCCTGCCCCGTCATCGCCGCGAACATCGGCCCGATGGCCTTGGTCACGGCCAGCACGGTGGCCAGCCACGGGCCGATGGCGGCGCGCGTCACGTCGTAGAACGCCGTGCCCTGTCGCGCCGGCGCGGCGGCCAGATCCGACGGCGCCACCTGGCTCAGCACTGCCACCATCCACGTCTGCGCGACAAACGCCACGCCCGCCACCGCGAGACAGAGGCCGATCGCCTGGCCGACGTGGCGCGCGTCGCCTTCGTTCTCTTCGGCAAACGAAGCAATCGCGTCGAAGCCGAGATACGACAGCACCGCCACCGACACCGCATTCATCACGAGCGAGGGATCGGGCGAAGCCAGGCTCGTGAACGGCGACAGCCACGGACGGGTGCCGCCGCTGCCGACCAACACGACCGCTCCGGCGACGAGGAACACCGCCAGCACCACCAGTTCAGCGACCAGGACGACGAACCCGGCGCGCGCGGCCACCCGGACGCCGGCCAGGTTCAGGGCGGTCGTCGCGATGAAGGCGATGACCGTGAAGACCCAGGCCGGCACCGCCGGCACCAGCGCGTGCAGGGCGATGCCCGAGAAAAGATAGGCCACCGACGGGATGAGCACGTAGTCGAGCATCGCCAGCCACCCGGCGAAGAACCCGGCGGTGGGCGCGATGCCGCGACTGGCGTAGGCGAAGACGGATCCGGCGTGCGGCACGACGCGCGACATCTCGGCATACGACCAGGCCGTGAAGGCCATACTGATGGTGGCCGCGACATAGACGAGCGCGACCGCGCCGTTGGTGCGCGCATCGAGCACGCCGTAGACGCCCACCGGTGCCAGTGGACCGATGAAGAGCAGCCCGTAGACGATGAGATCCCAGCGCGTGAGACGGCGGCGCAGTGCGGTGGGCGCGCTCATGCCACCCCTCCAGCGGGCGGCGCCATGTATCCCCCGCTGGCCCGCTCGATGGCGGCGGCGGCATCGAGGACGTCCCCTTCCATGAAGGGCGCGCCCGCGACCTGCACGCCGATCGGCAGCCCCTCGGACGATCGCCCCACCGGCACGACCGCCGCCGGCGCGCCGAGGATGTTGAACCACTGCGTGTAGATCATGGCGTCCAGGTAGCCCACCTCGCGGCCCTCGATCCACCAGCGCCGCTCGCCGTGACCGAAGGCCGGCATGGCCGTGACGGGGCAAACGACCAGGCGTCCCCGCAGTTGGTGGATGAAGGCGGCGCGCAGGCTGTCGCGGGCGGCCCAGGCATCGGCAAGGCGCGCGGCGGTGAGCGGCAGGCGCGGCCCGCGCTCGCGGTGCATCGCCGCCAGAATCGGTAACGCCCGCGCGGCCTCGCCTAGAACGCCGGTCAACAGCATCTCGCCCGCGTCCCCGAAGAAGACGTCCCACAACGCGGTCGCCTGATCGAAGGCGCGGGGACGCTGATGGCGCACCGCATAGCCCTGCGCGGCCAGCGCCGAGACAGCCGTCGCGACGGCCGCCCGCGTCTCGGGCGTCGTCGGCGCGCGGTCGTCACTGTCGAACCACCACACCTCGCGCGAAGGCGGGAACGGGGCGCCGGTGCCGGACGGCGCGGCGGCGGGATCGTCGGCGTCCCAGCCTGCCAGCACGTCGAACAGCGCGCGAAGGTCGGTCACCGATCGCGCCATCGGCCCGACCACGCCGATGAGCGAGAACGGGCCGAGGCAGGGTGGCTGATGACCGGTGGAGGGCACCCGGCCCGGCGTCGGCTTGAGCCCGCAGATGCCGGTGAAATGCGCCGGCACGCGAATCGAACCGCCGCCGTCGCTGCCGACGCCGGCAAACGAACAGCCGGCCGCGATCGCCGCCGACTCGCCGCCACTGGACCCGCCGGGCGTGCGGGCGAGGTCCCAGGGGTTGTGCGTCGTGCCATGCAGCGGGTTCACCGTCTCGTAGCCCATCAGCATCTCGGCCACGTTGGTCGTGCCGAGCACGATGGCGCCGGCGGCCCGCAGCCGCTGCACCACGACCGCGTCGCTGGTCGCGCGCACGCCGAGGCGCGACGGGCTCCCGGTCTCGCAGCGCAGGCCGCGGACCTCGAGTGCGCTCTTGACGGTGACCGGCACCCCACCCAGTGGCAGGGCCGGGGCGCCGCGGGCCGCGGCGTCGTCGAACGCCCGAGCCTCGGCCAGGGCCTGGTCGGCGCGCAGGTCCACGAACGCGTGCAGGGCGGAATCGACGCGGGCGATCTGGTCCAGGCACGCGGTGACGGCCTCACGCGCCGAGAGGTCGCGGGCGGCGATGCGCCGCGCCAGCGTGGTGGCGTCGGCCTCGACAATCGAAGGCACGGGCGCATTCTCCCACCTCCGGCCGAGGCGGCGCGAGTCTGGCAGCGCACGACGCCCCGGAGCGTGGCATCATGAGCGTCGAATCGAGGGCGACGCGGTGCGTTGGTGCCGCGACCCCGACCCGGACTGGAGATCCTATGAGTGCGATCGGACGTCGTGAGTTCCTGGCGGGCGCAGGCGCCCTGGCGGTCTCGAGCCGGCATGCCTTCGCGAGTCAGGCCACGATGCGGCCGGGGGCGATCTTTCCGGCATCGGTACGGGATGACTTCCCGCTCGCCTCGGTGGAGACCTACATGAACGCCGCGGCGTTGCATCCGGTGGGCCGCTTCGCGGCGCGCGCCATCGAGCAGGGCCTGCAGTACCGCCTGCACGGGCCGGGACCCGGCCGGGTGGACTTCGGCAACGACCGCCAGGCGGATCTGAAGAAGCGCTTCGGACAGCTCATCAACGCGGCGCCGACCGAGATCGCCTTCACGTCGAGCACCTCCGACGGCGAGAACATCGTCGTGATGGGGCTCGACCTGGCGAAGAAGAAGGGCAACATCGTCATCGACGAGCTGCACTTCACGACCTCTCTCTACATGTACAAGGAGCTCGAGAAGCAGGGCGTCGAGCTGCGCATCGTCAAGCACCGCGACTGGAAGATCGATCCGGCCGACATGGACAAGGCCATCGATCGCAACACCCGTCTGGTGTCGCTGGCGCTGGTCTCGAACGTCAACGGCTTCATCCACGACTGCAAGGCCGTGAGCGCCATCGCCCACGACCGCGGCGCGCTGGTGTTTGCCGACATCATCCAGGCCGTCGGCTGCGTGCCGGTGGATGTCAAGGCCCTCGGCATCGACTTCGCGTCGACGGGCACCTACAAGTGGATCATGGGCGAACGTGGCTTCGGCTTCCTCTACGTGAAGGAGGACCTGCAGGGCACGGTGCTGCCGACGACGCGCTACGGCCATCGCCAGGTGTCGAACTTCAATCGTGCCGAGCTGACGTGGGAGCCGCTGCCCGGCGCCGCGCGCTATGAAACCGGCGGCATCGCGGTGCTGCTGGCCGCCGCGGTCTCGGAAGGCATCGACTACGTGTCGCGTCTCGGCATCGACCAGATTCGCGCCCACGCCACCCAGCTGACCGATCGCCTGCAGCGGGAACTGCCGCCGCTCGGCTACACGCCGCTCACGCCGGCCGGCAATGCTACGCCGATCCTCGCCTTCGGCCTGAAGGACGCGGCGGCCACGAGCAAAGCGCTCCAGGCGGGCAAGGTCGTCGGCACGGTGGTGGGCAACGAACGCCGCCTGCGCCTGTCGGTGTCGGTCTTCAACACGCACGACGACATCGACCGCGTGGTGGACGTGCTCGGTGGACGTCGCCCGAGCCTGGCGCGCGGCTGACCTGACGTCGGCCGGCTACCACCTCCACGTCACCCTCGCGGCGACCCCGCCGGCGAAGGGCTGCGGCCTCGTGGCGCGGTTGTCGGGCGCGCTGAACACGGTCGTCGTGCCGGTGTGCAACGCGTCGAGGCCGAGGCCGAGGCCGAGGCCCGCGCCCCCGAAGGTGAGGAACGCCGCCACGCAGTCGCCGCTGCGGAACTCGCCGGAGAATGCGCCGAAGACGCCGCAGCCGAAGGCGCCGCCGATGAGCGCCCCGAGCCGCATGCCGTTCCACGGCGAGTCGCCCCGCTTCTGGACGCGGCGCACGCTCGCGCCCGGGAATACGCGCTCGGCTCCCGGCTGCGCCGCGACCACCAACTCCTCAGGGGTCAGGCGCTCGAGTCGCCCCCAGGTGACGACGCCGGACCGGTCTTCGACGCCCACCTCGTCCCCCAGATTGAGACGCAAGGGCAAATCAGCGAACTTCGCCGCCTCCTGCGCCGAGGCCGAGGCTGCGAGCCCGGCCAGCGCGAGCATCGCCATCCAGGCCGTGCGCATACACACCTCCTGCGTCACCACCGAATCGCCACGCCGGCGCCGAACCCGGCGCCGACCGGCACGACTGCGGCCGCCACCGGACGGGCGTCGGCGCGAAACACGACCTCCCGCCGGGTGATGGCGGCGTCGACGAGCGCGCCGAGGCCGGCGCCGAGCCCGCCGATGAAGACGGCGGCGAGGCCGCACTGCACCGCGCTCCCATTCGAGATGGCGCGGGCGCAGTAGGGGACCGCCGTGCCGGCAAAGCCGATGAGCAGGCCGTTGCGCAGCGAGTCGCGCCGGCGGATGCTCACCTCGCGGATGTCGGCTCGCGCCACGCGCTCGGTCGCCCCGCTGCCGCGCGCCAGCGCCAGGGCGTCCGGGGTGAGGCCGGCGACGTCGCCCGAGACGACGCGTCCCGACCACTCAACGATTCGCACGCCATCGCCGGCGTTCAGGGCATCGCCCAGCCGCTCGAACGTCGCCACCGGCTGCGCCACCGCGAGGCGCGGCAGCAGCAGCAGCGCCAGAACCAGGCACCCATGTCTGTTCGACATACGATCCCCCAGTGCCAGTCGCGTGCCAGGCGGCGCCGCCAGATTCACTGCCGCAGCAGCGAACACCGCGGAATCCTCGGCTGGGCGTGCACGGCGGCCGCGGAGGATTCCCCCGTTGGCGATCCGACGTGCGCGGTTGCCCCGAGCCGCCGCGTCCGTGCACGAGGCACGGAACTTGCGGCCCCCTCCTGCAGGTCGGCTCACAGTCGGCCGGGGAGGCGTCATGGTCACGCGTCGTACCGTCGCTCTCGTGTCGATGGCCGTGGCCCTGCTGCTCGCCGCCGCACCGGCAGCGGCGCAGACGTCCACCGTCTTTGCCGATCTCGCCCTCCAGCTCAACGTCGGCGACTACGTCCGAGTGGTCGATCGCGATGGCCTGCGCCTGGACGGCACCGTGCGGAGTCTCTCGCCGGACACCCTCGTCGTCGTCGGCCCGGCCGGTCCGCGGGGATTCACGGCGGACGCAACCGCCCGGGTCGAACGCCGCGGCGATCCGGTCTGGACCGGGGCGGTCCTCGGGTTCATTCCCGGCTTCGCCATGGGCGCCCAGTTCATCGTCGGGTTCTCGGACCACGAGGAGCCGATGAGCACCTACGCGATTGCCGGCGGCATCTTCGGGCTGGCCGGCGCCGGCGTCGGCGCGTTCTTGGACGTTCTGCACCAGGGGTCGAAGGAGGTCTTCCTCGCCGAGCCGCGGCCGCGTGTGTCGCTCGCGCCGGTCGTCACCGGCGACCGGATCGGCGCGTTCGCCACGATGCGCTGGTAGGCGTCGGGCGGGAGGAGCGGCCCCCGCCCGCTGTTCAGCGCCCGGGGCGGCTGCTAAGATTCCGCCCATGTTCTGGTATTCCCGTCGCCTCGAGACCGGCCTGGTCGTCATGCACGCCCGGCCCGAACACGCCGAGCCGCTCGAAGCGCTGCAGCTGGTCTGCTTCCCCACGCTTGCTGACGAGGAGCGCTTCAAGGCGCGCCACTACCGCAAGCACCTCGAGCTCTTCGACGAGGGCCAGTTCGTGGCGCTCGACGGCGAACGCGTGGTCGGCGCGACGGCGACGATCCGGATGCGCTTCGACTTCGAGCACATCGGCCACACCTTCGCCGACATCATCCAGGGCGGCTGGCTCACCTCGCACGAGCCCGACGGCGACTGGCTCTACGGCGCCGATATCGGCGTCGATCCCGACTATCGCCGCAAGGGTCTCGCCACGGCGCTCTATGCGGCCCGGCAGGAACTGGTGTGGCGGCGCGGCCTCAAGGGGCAGGTCACCGGCGGCATGCTGCGCGGCTACGGCGCCGTGAAACACGTGATGTCGGCCGAGGACTACTACGCCGGCGTCGTCGCCGGCCGCATCAACGACGCGACCCTCTCGATGCAGCTGGCGCTCGGCTTCGAGCCGCGGGCGCTGCTCAAGGACTACCTGCAGGATCCGGTCTCGGACAACTACAGCGCGCTCATCGTGCTCGACGCCTCGAAGGACGTCGCTGGCGCGTCGCGTGATCTGGCCCGCCGATACGTCCGCCTGAACACGCCGGTGCCCGGCCCGCGCGCCAGGGCCCTGCTCGACCGCCGCGCCGCCGCCTTGCCCTCGGGGCTCGGCAAGGCGACTGACGTCGTGGTCGAGCGCGCGCACGGCGCCCTCATCGTCGACGTCGATGGCAACACCTTCATCGATATGGCGAGTGGCATCGGTGTGACCGGCGTCGGCCACGCCCCCGCCGAGGTCGTGGACGCGGCCGCGGCGCAGACGGCGAGGTTCATCCACACCTGCTCGCTCGTCACGACATACGAGCCGATGGTACGTCTCGCGGAGGTGCTGAACGAGCTGACGCCCGGTACCTTCCCGAAGAAGACGATCTTCGCCAACAGCGGCGCCGAAGCGGTCGAGAACGCGGTGAAGTTCGCCCGCAAGGCCACCGGGCGTCCGGCGGTCATCTGCTTCGAGGGCGGCTATCACGGCCGCACGCTCCTCACGCTGACCCTCACGAGCAAGTACGGACTCTTCAAGCAGGGCTTCGGGCCGTTTGCGCCCGACATCGTGCGCCTCCCGATCCCGCACGTCTATCGCACGCCGGCCGGCATGACCGAAGAGCAGTACGTCGATTTCGGCATTCGGCAGCTCGAACAGGCGCTGGTCGCGCAGGTCGATCCGTCGGCCGTCGCCGCCGTCATCATCGAGCCGGTGCAGGGCGAAGCGGGCTTCATTCCGGTGCCGCCACGCTTCCTGCAGCGTATCCGCGAGCTGTGCACGCAGCACGGCATCGTGATGATCGCCGACGAAGTGCAGTGCGGCATGGGCCGCACCGGCAGAGTCTTCGCCAGCGAACACTACGACCTGGTGCCCGACCTGCTCGTGACGGCGAAATCACTGGGCGGCGGCATGCCGATCGGCGCCGTCACCGGACGCGCCGACATCATGGACTCGGCGCACCCCGGCGGCGTCGGCGGCACCTACGGCGGCAATCCGGTCGCCTGCGCGGCGGCGCTGGCCGCCGTGGACCTCATCCGGCAGCCCGCCTTTCTCGCCCATGCCCGCCATCTCGGCGACGTGATGCGCGAGGTGATGACGGGCTGGCAGCGCGACCATCCGATCGTCGGCGATGTGCGCGGGCTGGGGCCGATGATGCTGGTCGAGTTCGTGAAGGATCAGCAGAGCAAGGCGCCGGCGGCTCCGGAAGACACGCTTGCCATCGTCAAAGGCACGGTGGCCCGCGGCGTGGTGCTCATGCGCGCCGGCCTCTACAGCAACGGCGTGCGTCTGTTGCCGCCGCTCACGATGCCGGAAGACATGCTGCGCGAAGCGCTTGACGCCCTCGGGCAGTCGGTTGCGGCGGTGGCCGAACGGCTGACCGCGGCGCGCGCCTGAGCGCGGTCTCGTCCATGGCCGATCTCGTGCTCACCAACGCCGTCGTGCTGGCCGGCCGGCGGCAGCCACCGGCGACCACGATCGCCATTCGCGACGGCGTCGTCGCGGCCGTGGGCGATGCCCGCGTGGCGGCGGCCGCGGCACCCGGCGCGCGAACGTTCGATCTGGGTGGACGCACCGTCATACCGGCGTTTCACGACGCCCACGCGCACGTCTGGAAGATCGGCCACCTGCTCACGACCATGCTCGACCTGCGCGGCGTCGAGAGCATCAGGTCCGTGGTCGCGAAGGTCGCGGCGTTCCGCGGCCGGTTGCCGGCCGGCGCATGGCTCCTCGGTCGCGGCTTCAACGAAGCGACGATGGCGGAGGGCCGCATGCCGACGCGCGCGGACCTCGACCTGGCGGCGCCGGGCCAGCCGGTGGTGCTCACGCGCACCTGCGGCCACATCTACGCCTGCAACTCGGTGGCGCTGACCGCGGCCGGCATCACCGCGGCCACGACGCCGCCGGTGGGCGGCGACATCGATCGCGACGACCGCGGCCTTCCCACCGGCGTGCTGCGCGAGACCGCGATGGGCCTCGTCACGCGGGTGATGCCGCCGCCCACCGACGACGACTACGAGCGGATGATCACGGCGGCGCTGCGCCATCAGCTCTCGCTGGGCATCACCATGTCGTCGTGCTGCGGCGTGAATTTGCAGCTGCTCGCGGTCTACCGGGCCATGGAGGCGGGCGGACGTCTGCCGGCGCGGATGAACGTCATGCCCTTCCGCCGCGTCGACGGCGTGCCGGCGCCGCTGCCGCTGCCCGAGATGCACCGCTCGCCGATGCTCCACGTGGACACGGTGAAGTTCCTGGCCGACGGCGGCCTGAGCGGCGCCACGGCGGCGCTCAGCGTGCCGTACCGCCACAGCCCCGAGCGCGGTCTGCTCCGCTTCGACTCCGAGGAGCTGCTGGCGCTCTGCCGCGAGAGTCACGACGCCGGCTGGCGCATCGCCACCCACGCCATCGGCGACGTCGCCATCGACCAGATGCTCGACATCTACGAGGCGCTCGGGCCGCATCCGCGCGGGCTCGGCCACCGCATCGAGCACCTGGGGTTGCCGAGCGCGGCGCAGCTGGCGCGCGCGGCCCGCCTGGGCGTCATCGCGGCGCCGCAGGCGATCTTCCTCTACGAGCTCGGCGTGAACTTCCGCAACTACCTGCCCGATTCGCTGCTGCCGCGCTGCTATCCGCTGCGCGCGATGTTCGATGCCGGAGTCACCGTGGCGCTGTCGTCGGACGCGCCGGTGGTCGAAAACGACAACCCGCTGGCCGGGATGAGCGCGGCGATTACCCGGAAGGATCGCACCGGTCAGCCGCTGCTGCCCGAGCAGGCGATCACCGCCGCCGAGGCCCTGGACGCCTACACCCGCGGCGGCGCCGTGTCCGTGGGTCTCGACGATACACTCGGCACCATCGCGAAGGGCTTCCGCGCCGATGTCGCGGTGCTCTCGGGCAATCCGCTCACCACCCCGCCCGACGCGCTCGGCGCGCTGACGGTGGACCTGACGCTGCTCGACGGCCGCGTCGTCTACGAACGCGCATGACACATCACAAACAGCTCATCGACGGCGCATGGCGCGATGCCACGAACGGCGGCACGTGGGACGTGCTGAACCCGGCCACCGAAGCCGTCGTCGCCACCGTGCCCTACGGCACCGCGGCGGACTGCGACCTGGCGATCGAGGCGGCGCAGCGCGCCTTCGGCGCCTGGAGCCGGATGACGCCGTACGAACGTGGCGCCGTGCTCGACAAGACCGCCGACCTCATCCGCGCCGAGGTGGACGCGATCGCTCACGACACCGTGCTCGAGAGCGGCAAGCCGCTGGCGCAGGCGCGCGGCGAGTGGCTCGCGGCGGCGGATCTGTTCGCGTGGTTCGCCGAAGAGGGCAAGCGCGCCTACGGCCGCATCATTCCGGCGCGCGCGGCCACCAAGCGGTTGCTGGTGCTCAAGCAGCCGCTCGGCGTCGTCGGCCTCATCACCGCCTGGAACTTCCCCGCCTGGAACATCGCCCGCGCCGGCGGCGCGGCACTGGCCGCCGGCTGCACGATCGTCATCCGGCCATCGGAGTTCACGCCGCTCTCGGGCATGCACGTCGCGCGGCTGCTGACCGCGGCCGGGGCTCCCAACGGGGTCGTGAACCTCGTGAACGGCGATCCGGGCCCGATGGGCCAGGCGATGCTCGCGCATCCATCGGTGGCGAAGATCCACTTCACCGGCAGCACCCGCGTCGGCAAACTGCTCATGGACGGCGCGTCGAAGACGGTGACGCGGTTGTCGCTCGAACTGGGCGGCAACGCGCCGGTGCTCATCTTCCCGGACGTCGACCTCGACGCCGTGGTCGCCGGGGCCACCGCCGCCAAGTTCCGCAACAGCGGCCAGGTGTGTGTGTCTCCACAGCGCTTCCTCGTGTCGAAGGCGGCAGCGCCGGCCTTCACCGAACGCATCGCCGCCGCGGCGGCGGCACTGCGTGTGGGCGACGGCCTCGACCCGGAGACGCAGGTCGGTCCGCTCATCAACGCGAAGCAGCGCGACCGGGTGGAGGCGCTCGTCGCCGGCGCCAGGTCCGGCGGGGCGCGCGTGGCGACGGGCGGCGCGCGGCCGGCCGGTCGTGAGGCCGGGTACTTCTACCAGCCCACGGTGGTCTCGAACCTCACGCCCGACGCCCCGCTGTACCGCGAAGAGATCTTCGGACCGGTACTGCCGGTGAGCACCTTCGACGGCGTGGACGAGGCGATTGCAATCGCCAACCAACCACACGCGCTACGGCCTGGCGGCCTACGTCTGGACCAATCACCTGCCGACGGCCCTCCACGTGGCCGAGCGCCTCGAGTTCGGCCTGGTCGGCGTGAACGAATGGACGCCGCAGAGCACCGAGGCGCCGTTTGCCGGCTGGAAGGAGAGCGGCCTCGGACGCGAGTCAGGCGCCGAGGGCCTCGAGGAATATCTGGAGACCAAGCTGGTGTCGATCGGCGGGGTCCCGCGGTGAGCCAGGCGGGCGGCGGCCACGACGGCGCGCACGTCGAGCCGACGCTCGGACGATGGGATCTCGTCCTCCTGAAGATCGTCGCCATCGTCAATCTCAACAACGTGCCGGCGACGGCCGTCTACGGCTGGTTCTCGCTGGTGCTCTGGGGCCTGGCGTTCTTCCTGTTCATGGTGCCGTCGGCGATTGCCGTCATCGTGCTCAGCCGCCGCTACCCGGGTGAAGGCGGCCTCTACGTGTGGATCCGTCAGCGCTTCGGCGACGCGCACGGGTTCCTCGCCGGCTGGTGTTACTGGGCGGCCAACCTCTTCTACGTGCCGGTGCTGCTGGTCTACATGGCGGGCATCTTCGCGTTCGCCGGCGGCGAGGCGCGGGCCGAGGCGCTGGCCGGCTCGCGCACCTTCGTCGCCACGCTCGCCTTCGGCTGGCTGGTCTTCATGACGCTCGCCAACATCCGCGGGGCCGCGGTCGGCAAGTGGATCCACAACGTCGGCGGGCTGAGCAATCTCGTGAGCGTGGTGCTGGTGCTGGCCGCCGCCGGCGCCGCGTTGGCGGCCGGCGTGCAGGCGGAAGTGCCGGCGATGGCCGGCGTCACGTGGGAGACGGCGACCAGCTTCGCCGTGATGTGCAACGCGCTGGTCGGCGTCGAACTCGCCTCGACCATGGGCGACGAGATCAAGAACCCGGCGCGCGACCTGGCTCCGGCGATCGGGATCGCGAGCGTGGTGTCGATCCTGTCGTATGTCGCCACGGCCGGGGCGGTGCTGCTGCTCGTGCCGATGGGCGACGTCGGCGTGCTGCAGGGCATCATGCAGGCGATCGGCATCGGCGCCAGCGCTGCCGGCGCCGCGTGGCTGGTCGTGCCGCTGGCCATCCTGATGGGCCTGGCGATCGGCGGCTCCGCCTCGGCCTGGTTCGCCGGCTCGGCGCGTGTGCCGTTTGTCGCCGGCCTCACGAGCGCGCTGCCGGAAGCGCTCGGGCGCGTGCATCCGACCTACAAGTCGCCGCATGTCGCCCTCACCGTCGCCGCCATCTGCTGCGCGGTGTTCACCGGGCTGTCGTTTGTGGGCTCGTCGGTGAACGAGGCGTATCAGGTGCTGCTCAAGTCCGCGGTCATCATCCAGATGGTCCCGTTCACGTATCTGTTCCTCACGCTCGCCCGCACGCCCGGCATCGCGCCGTGGGCCCGGGCGGCCGGCTGGATCGGCTTTGCGACCACCTGCATCGGCCTGCTCGTCGCCTTCCTGCCAACGGCGGAGGTCGAGAGCGTGATGACGTTTGAACTCAAACTGCTGGCCGGGGTGGCGGCACCGGTCGGCCTGGGCTGGTTCCTGCACCGCCGCTCGTCCACGCACGGAGCCCCGTCATGACTTCTCCGATCTCGCCCGCCGTGCGGCTGGCAGCCGTCGCCGCCATTGTCGCTCTCAGTGCGGGCGCGCAACCCGCCGCCCGCCAGACGCCAGCGCAGACGCCAGACCCGGCGCCGGCGCCGGCGATGCGCGGCTACACCGCGGCCGGCGCCATCGCCCAACGTCAGGTCGAGACGCGCTTCCGCGCGATGCCTGCCGCCGACTCGATTCGCGCCTGGCACCGCGAGTTCACGAAGTCGCCGCACGTGGCGACCTCGCCGCGCACGAAAGAGATCGCAGAGTACATCGCCGCCACGTGGAAGGCGCAGGGCCTCGACGAGGTCTACCTGCGCCGCTACGACGTGTTGTCGTCGAACCCGCGCACGGTGGCCGTGGAGATGGTGGCGCCGGTGCGCTACACGCCGAGCCTGCGCGAGGCCGCAATTGCCGAAGACCCCGATACCGCGCAGCCGGCCATCAGCGGCGCCTGGACCTCGTTCTCCGCCTCGGGCGAGGTGACGGCGCCGGTGGTCTACGCCAACAGCGGCAATCCCGCCGACTACGACGAGCTGCGCAAACACGGCATCGACCCGAAGGGCAAGATCGTCATCGTCCGCTACTCGAATCCCTACAGCTACCGCGGCTTCAAGGCGCTCACGGCCGAGCGCGAAGGCGCGGCCGCGATGATCGTCTACTCGGATCCGAACGAAGACGGCTACGGCAAGGGCGAGGTCTACCCGAAAGGGCCGTGGGGGCCGGCCAGTCACCTGCAGCGCGGCGGCATCGCCTACGACTACATCGTGCCGGGCGATCCGCTCACGCCGGGCTGGGCCTCGGTCGAGGGGGCGCGGCGCATCCCGGCCTCGGAAGCAGTCTCGATCCCGAAGATCATGGCGCTGCCGATGTCGCACCAGGACATCCAGCCGATTCTCGAGAAGCTCGGCGGGCCGCTGGCGCCCGAAGCGTGGAAGGGCAAGCTGCCAATCGCCTATCGCCTCGGCGGCGCCGAGGCTCGGCTGCACGTGCGGATCGACATGCAGACCGACGTGCAGCCCAACTACGTGGTCGAAGGCCGCATCCGCGGCAGCGAGCGTCCCGACGAGTGGGTGGTGCTAGGGAACCATCACGACGCGTGGGTGTTCGGCGGCGTCGATCCCTCGAGCGGCACGGCGTCGATGATGGAGCTGACCAGGGCGCTCGGCACGCTGGCGCGGCAGGGCGTGCGGCCCCGCCGCACGCTGGTCTTCGGCGCGTGGGACGGCGAAGAGGTGACGCTTACCGGGTCGACGGAATGGGGCGAGCAGTTCCGCGACGAGCTGCGGCAGAAGGCAATCGCGTATCTGAACGTCGATTCGTCGGCCTCGGGCCCTAATCTCCGCATGTCGGCCGTGGGGGCGCTCGCGCCGATGATCGTGGAGCTCACGAAGGACCTGCGCGACCCGTCGGGCCCGTCGCTCTACGACGCGTGGCGGCGGCCGCGCGATGCCGCCAGCGGCCCCGCCGACGGCGAGCTGCCCGACCAGGCGCTCGTCACGACGCGGATCGGCAGCGGCTCCGACCACACGGTGTTCATCAACCACGTCGGGATGCCGGTCGTCGAGATGACGTTCGACGGCGCGTACGGCGTCTACCACTCCGCGTACGACAGCCATCACTGGCTCGCCACGATCGGCGACCCGGGCTTCAAGTACGCGCACCTGATGACCCAGCTCTGGGGCACGATGGCGCTGCGGCTCGCCAACGCCGACATCGTGCCCTACGACATGGAGGCCTACGCGGCCTCGCTGCGCGATCTCGTGCGCCGTCTCGACGACATCCCCGATCTGGCCGCGCGCCTCGACACCGCTCCGCTCGTCACCGGCGTGCGCGGTCTGCGCACCGCGGGCCGGCGGCTGAATCACCGGCTCGAGCAGGCGCTGGCTTCCGGCCGCCTGCCGGCGCCGAC
>JANNIB010000332.1:0-15330 GCA_031404695.1 Acidobacteriota bacterium | reverse complement strand
TCTGCGCCTGCTCGCGCCACAAACACGCGAAGTGCCCACACGCGTGGTACTTCAACTTCTCGTGGCAGGGGCGATCGTATCGGTTGTCGCTCGACCGCTACTCGGGCGCGCATATAGAAACACGCGCCGACGCCGAGGCGCTTGCTGACCAACTCCGCGCCAGGATTCGCGCGGGGCAGTTCGACAAGCCAGCGGAGACGGCGGGTGAAACGGCGGCGCGTGACGGCACGCTCACGTTCCGCGCGTTCGCGACCGAGTGGTCATCACGCCGCGGGTATCAACTCGTGCGTGCGCGCGACAACGACTATCGCCTGAAGCTGGTCTACGACTTCGCGCTGCCGGGCACGAATCCCGCGGTGAAGTTCGGCGACAAGCGGGCGGTGGACATCACCACGGGCGACATCGAGTCGTACCGGCACCATCGGCGCGCGCAAGGCGTGTCGCCGGTGACCAGTAACCACGACCTGAAGCTCCTCCGGAAGATGTTCGCGTGGGGCGTGCGCGAGCGCATCATTCCGGCCACGCCGTTCAAGGTGGGGTCCGAATCGGTCATCTCGCTCGATCCCGAAACACCGCGCGAGCGGCGCTTCACGAGCGACGACGACGAGACGCGCCTGCTACGCGCCGCCAATCCGCATCTCCGCGGCATTCTGGTGGCCATGCTCGACACCTGTTGCCGGCCCGGTGAGATTCTGTCGTTGCAGTGGGGCGACCTGGATCTGGCCGGGCGTGGACTGGTGATCCGGGCAGAGAAGGCGAAGACGCGGCGGGCGCGTCGGCTGCCGGTGTCCACGCGCCTGCATGCCGTGCTTCAGATGCGGCGCACCGGACTGGACGGGCAACCGTTCGGGCCCGAGGCGTAGGTGTTCGGGGACGACACCGGTGCCCGTGTGGTGTCGATCCGCACAGCGTGGGAAGCGGCGCGGCAGCGTGCCGGGCTCGAAGACTTCCACCTGGCGGACCTGCGACACGACGCCGCGTCACGGCTTGAAGACGCGGGCGTGCCCACGACCTACGCGTCGAAGTTCCTGGCCACCGGAACCTCACGACGACCACGCGGTCTGCCAACGCGACGACCCACGGGCGGCGCCAAGCAGTGAATCGCGGAGCGGAGGCATCCGAAGGCCGAGCCTCAGCCCCCCGCGTCCGCACCAACAGGAAAGGCCCCGGAAATCCGGGGCCTCTACAGTGGCCATCGATGGGACTCGTGCCCGAAGACCGAGCGCGCAGCGCGAAGGTCAAGTGCCTGAGGACCCCCGCCGCGCCAAAGCCGAGCGCAGCGAGGATCTGGTGCGGAAGGGGGGACTCGAACCCCCACGGTATTGCTACCGCCAGCCCCTCAAGCTGGTGCGTCTGCCAATTCCGCCACTTCCGCGTTCGAGGGTCGAGCGCAGTTCGCGTTTCCGCTCACCGCGCGAACTTTCAATTCTAGCAGACCGTCACCGGCCGCGCCATCGCGGGCCACGTCGTGACGACTGCGCCTACTGCTTCTTCGCAGGCGGCGGCGTCGCCGGCGCTGCGGCGCCCGCGGCCGGTGCAGCCGGAGGCGCCTCGGTCGTGGGTGCGGCCGGCGTCGCCGGCGCCGGAGTGGGTGTGATTGGCTGGGCCGGGATGTCGGTGGCGCCAGCGGGGAGGCTTACAGGCGGCGGACCGTCAACGCCTCCGACGACCGAGCCGGTGCCGCGCGAGCCCCAGATGGCCAGCAGCAGCGCCAGGCTCATGAAGGCTACGGTGAGACCGGCCGTCACCTTGGTGAGGACGGTGGCGCCGGCGCGGGCGCCGAATACGGCCTGGCTCGAGCCACCGCCGAAGGCGTTGGCGATGTCGCCGCCCTTCCCCTGCTGGAGAAGGATCACGATCATCAGGACGAGGCAGGCGACGACGTAGAGGGTGACAAAAAGGTAATAAAACATAGCCGCAACCTCCGAGTATATCTCAGGCCGCGCCCGCAGCCACGATCTGCCCGAAGCCGGCCACATCCAGACTGGCGCCGCCCACCAGCGCCCCGTCCACATCGGGCAGCGCCAGCAGGCTGGCGATGTTGCCGGGTTTCACGCTGCCGCCGTAGATGACGCGGCAGCGCTCGGCGGCCTCGGCGCCGAACCACGACCGCAGACGCAGCCGGATGTGGGCGTGCGCTTCCCCCGGCCTGCTCCGAGGTGGCGTTGCGTCCGGTGCCGATGGCCCACACCGGCTCGTAGGCAAGGACCATGGCCGCGATCTGCTCAGCGGCGACGCCGTCGAGCCCGCGCTGAATCTGCTGGTCGAGCACGGTCAGCGTCTCCTGCCGGTCGCGCTGGTCGAGCGTCTCGCCGATGCACACGATCGGCACCAGGTCTTCGGTGAGGGCCGCTTGCAGTTTGCGGTGCACGTCGAGGTCGGTCTCGCCGAAGAGCGTGCGGCGCTCCGAGTGGCCGAGGATGACGTATTCGGCGCCGGCCTCGCGCACCATGCGGGCGCTGACTTCGCCGGTGAAGGCGCCGTCGCGTTCCCAGTGGCAGTTCTGCCCGGCCACGGCGATGTTGCTGTTGCGCGCGGCTTCGGCCGCGGCATGCAGGGCCGTGGCTGGCGGGGCGATGACGATCTCCACGCCCTGGACGTCCTTCACGAGCACCCGGAGTTCCTTCACGTGCACCACCGTCTCGTGCACGGTCTTGAACATCTTCCAGTTGCCGGCGATGAATGGCTGCCGCATGGGTGATCCTCGTCGGGTCTCGGGGCCCGGGGCCCGGGGCTCGGAATTACGTCTTGTCTGGCAGTGCAGCAACTCCAGGCAGTTCTGCGCCGCCGAGGAACTCGAGCGAGGCGCCGCCGCCGGTGGAGATATGGCTGATCCGGTCGGCCACGCCGGCCGCATGCACCGCGGCGACCGAGTCGCCGCCGCCGATGATGGTCGTGCCCTGCACCGCGGCCACCGCGTGGGCGACGGCCATGGTGCCGGCCGCAAACGGCGCCATCTCGAAGACGCCCATCGGCCCGTTCCAGACGACGGTCTTCGCGGTCTGGATGACCGAGGTGTAGAGCGCGATGGTTTCGGGGCCGATGTCGAGGCCCATGCGGTTGCCGAGCTCGTGGTCCGACACCTGCAGCACGGCCGTCGTGGCCGCGGCGTCGAGACGGTCGGCCACCACGTGATCGACCGGCAGCGTCAGTGCGACGCCGCGCGTTTGTGCGGCTTCGATGATCTTGAGCGCCTCGCCCAGCTTGTCGTCTTCCACCAGCGAGCGGCCCACCGGCAACCCGAGCGCCTTGAAGAAGGTGTAGGCCATGGCGCCGCCGATGAGCAGGTGATCCACCTTGCCGAGCAGGTTCTCGATGACCTCGATCTTGTCGGAGACCTTGGCGCCGCCGATGATGGCGACAAACGGCCGCTCCGGGCGGCCCAGCGCCATCCCCAGATAGGCGAGTTCCTTCTCCATCAGCAGGCCGGCGCCGGCGGCGGCGAACGGGCCCACCATGGCGGCCACCGACGCGTGCGCGCGGTGCGCGGCGCCGAACGCGTCGTTCACGTAGACGTCCGCGAGGGTGGCCAGCGCCGTCGCGAAGTTGGCCTCGTTCTTCTCTTCTTCGGCGTGGAAGCGGAGGTTCTCGAGCAGCACCACGCGCGACCCGCCCGGCGCTTCCGACTTCGCGATCGCCGCCCGCGCCAGCTCGCCGATGCAGTCTTCGGCGAACACGACCTCCACGCCCAGTAGCTGCGACAGGTGCGCGGCCACCGGCTTCAGGCTGAACTCGGGCGCGAACTTGCCCTTGGGGCGCCCCAGATGCGAGGCCAGGATCACCGTGCAGCCGTGGTCGAGCGCGTAGCGCACGGTGGGCAGCGCCGAGGTGATGCGCGTGTCGTCGGTGATGACGCCGTCCTTCAGCGGGACGTTGAAGTCCACGCGCATGAAAACGCGGCGGTCGTCCAGGGGCAGGTCGCGGATCGAGTACTTGGTCATGTGGGCAGGCGCCTACAGGCGGGTGGCAACCTTCTTCAGCAGGTCGATGCAGCGGTTCGAGTAGCCCCACTCGTTGTCGTACCAAGCCATCACCTTCACGAAGTCGCCGTCCATGACCTTCGTGTAGGCGCTGTCCACGATCGAGGAGTGCGGGTTGCCGCGAAAGTCGATCGAGACCAGCGGCGCATCCTCGACGTGCAGGACGCCTTTCATCGCGGCGGCAGCGGCGGCGCGGAACGCGTTGTTCACGTCATCCGGCGTGACCGATTTCTCGAGCAGCACCACCAGATCCACGACCGACACGTTCGGCGTCGGCACCCGCATCGAGATGCCGTCGAGCCGGCCCTTGAGCGCCGGCAGCACTTCGCCCACGGCCGAGGCCGCGCCGGTGGTCGTCGGGATGATCGACAGCGCGGCGGCGCGGGCGCGACGCATGTCCTTGTGCGGCAGGTCGAGCAGGTTCTGGTCGTTCGTGTAGGCGTGCACGGTGGTCATCCAGCCGCGCTTGAGGCCGAAGCTGTCGTTGAGCACCTTCACGACCGGCGCCAGGCAGTTGGTCGTGCACGACGCGTTCGAGATGATGTGGTGCGCCGCCGGGTCGTACTGCTCGTCGTTCACGCCCAGGACGAGAGTGACATCGGGCTTCTTGGCGGGGGCGGTGATGATGACCTTCTTCGCGCCGGCGGCCAGATGTTTCGCGGCGCCGTCGCGGTCGGTGAACTTGCCGGTGCACTCGAACACCACGTCCACGCCGAGATCTTTCCAGGGCAGGCCGGCCGGGTCTTTGCTGGCGAACACCTTGAACTCGTCGCCATCCACCGTGATGCTGTCGGTGCCGCCGGAAATCGAGGCGCTCAGGTTGCCGAGCACCGAATCGTACTTGAGCAGATGCGCCAGGGTCACGGCATCGGTGAGGTCATTGACACCCACGAAGTCGATCTCGTCGTCGGCGAGCGCCGCGCGCATGATGTTGCGCCCGATCCGCCCGAACCCGTTGATGCCTACTCTGACCGCCATGTCGCATCCTCCTCACGTCGTGCCTGCGTGCCACGCCCACTCGGCGCTGCGGCAAACGTATGATTGTATAGCCGAGGCCGCAGAGCGGGTCAAACCCGCCGGGCCCCCGGCAACAGTAATCTAACCTGCGTAAAATGAGCGACTTGCGGGCATAAATGTACGGGCTCTACACCGGACTCATCGTGCTGTTCGCGCTGGCGGTCTCGCCCTGGCTCGTCTACCAGGCAGTGCGCTACCGGAAGTACGTGGGCAGTCTGTCGCAGCGTCTCGGCTACCTGCCGGTGTCGTTCAATATCGATGCCGAGTCGTCGATCTGGATTCACGCCGTGTCGGTGGGCGAACTGCTCACGGCGCGTCCGCTCATCGCGGCGCTGCGGGAGAAGCATCCGTCGCTGCGGATGTTTCTGTCGACCACGACCATGTCGGCGCAGCAGCTGGCGCGCAGAAATCCCCTCGACGTGGACGGCGTCTTCTACTTCCCGTTCGACCTCGGATTGGTCGTGCGCCGCACGCTGGATCTGGTCAAGCCGCGGCTCTTCCTGATGGTGGAAACCGAGATCTGGCCGAACCTGCTGCGGGAATGCCGGCGGCGCGGCGTGAAGACGGCCATCGTCAACGGCCGCCTGTCGGCGCGCTCGTTCCCGCGCTATCGGCTGGCGCGCGCCTTCTTCCGGCCGGTGCTGGCCGACATCGACCGCTTCTGCGTGCAGTCGGAGGAAGCTGCCCGTCGTTTCACCGAGATCGGCGCCGCCCCCGAGCGCATCACCGTGACCGGCAGCCTCAAGTTCGATTCGCTCGAGCCGGCCAGCGCCGGCCAGGCCCGATCGCGCGAGCGGGTGCTGCGCTACTTCCGCTTCCAGCCGTCGCGGCCGGTGTGGGTGGCGGGCAGCACGATGAAGGGCGAGGAGGCGATGGTGCTGCGCGTCTTCCGGCGGCTCAAGGCCTCGCAGCCCGGGGCGGTGCTGGTGCTGGCGCCGCGGCACCCCGAGCGCTTCGACGACACCGTCGCCCTGGCCCAGCAGGAGGGGTTCCGGACCGTGCGCCGCAGCGAGCTGCCGATCGACACCGAGCCGCGGGCGGACGTGGTCGTGCTCGACAGCATCGGCGAACTCGCCGCGGTCTACCAGGTGGGCACGCTGGTCTTCGTCGGCGGCAGCCTGGTGCCCACCGGCGGCCACAACATCCTCGAGCCGGCGGTGTTCGGCCGCCCGGTCGTCGTCGGCCCGCACATGCACAACTTCGCGGAGATTGCCGGCGCCTTCGTGGCCAACGACGCGGTCGTGCAGGTGGCGTCGGAGGGTGCCTTCGAAGACGAAGTGCTGGCCCTGATGGCCGATCCGGTGCGCCGGGCGCGCCTGGGCGCCGCCGCGCGCGCGCTGGTCGAGGCCAACCGTGGCGCCAAGGCGCGGACGATTGCGGCGCTCGACCTGCTGCTGCCGCCGCCCTCGGCGCGCCCGAACAACGTGCGGCCGTTCCGCCTGCCGTGATGACCGCCGGGCGCTGAGATCCTCGTGCTGCACACCCTCTACGGACGGCTCGCCCTGACCCGGCGCGCGTGGTACGAGCGCCCGGGCGCCCGCCGCCGGCTCAGCCGACCTGTCATCAGCGTGGGCAACCTGAGCGTGGGCGGCACCGGCAAGACGCCGCTGGTGGCGGCCATCGCCGCCTGGCTGGTCGCTATCGGTGAGCGGCCGGCGATCCTGTCGCGTGGCTACGCCCGCACGGTGACGAGCCGCGACGCCACCGTGGTGTCGGATGGCACGCGCATCCATGCCGATGTGGCGCACGCCGGCGACGAGCCGCTGATGCTGGCGCGTGCCGTACCCGGCGCCGCCGTGGTCGTGTGCGCCGAGCGCCACGCCGCCGGTGTGGTCGCCGAAGCGCGGCTCGGCGCCACCATCCACGTGCTCGACGACGGCTTCCAGCACCTGCCGCTGGCGCGCGATCTCGACATCGTGGTCACGGCGGCGGGGACGCTTGCGACTGATGCCGTGCTGCCGAAGGGGCGGCTGCGTGAGCCGGTGTCGGCGCTGTCGCGGGCGCAGATCCTGGTCGTGGTCGGGGCCACCGACGTCGAAGCGGAGGCCGAGGCCCGCGCCTACGGCGTGCCACAGGGCATCGGCGCCACCCGGCGGCTCGGCGCGCCGGTGTCGGTGCATGGCGAGGCGCCGACGCGCGATCGACCGCTGGTTGCCATGGCCGGCATCGGTCAGCCGGCGCAGTTCGTCCACGCGCTCACCGCGGATGGCTGGCAGGTGCTCGACACCTGCGCCTACCCCGACCACCACTGGTACACGCCGGCGGACCTGTCGGCGGTGGCGCGCCTGGTGGCGTCGGCCGGCGCCTGGGGCGTGGCGACCACCGACAAAGATGCCGTGCGCCTAGAACCGCTCGGGCCGCTGCCGGTGCCGGTGGCGCGCTGGCCGCTCACGTTGGAGCTGCCGCGCTGGGACGTCGTGACCACGGCCATCCGCCAGGTGCTCGGAGGGCGGGCGTGAAGGCGCAGCGTCAGGCCCTGGAACTGGTGGCCGTTCGCACCGTCGGCGCGGTCGTGAGCGTCATGCCGTCGGTCCTGGTGCGCTGGTGTGGCGCGGCGCTCGGGCGCACGTTTTATCTGCTCGACCGCTCGCATCGCCGGGTCGCGCTCGCCAACCTCGCCCAGTGTTTCCCGTCGCGCTCCGAGGCCGAGCGCCAGGCCATCGCCCGCCGCATGTTCCAGCACTTCGGCGTGCTGCTGCTCGAGCTGCTGCGCTTCGGACGCCTGTCGCCTGGGGCGATGCGCGCGCGGGTCGTCGTGGACGGCGACGAACGGGTGCGGGCCGCCTACGCGAAGGGGAAGGGCGTGCTCTTCTTCACCGGGCACTTCGGCTACTGGGAGATGCACGCGATGGTGCATGCGCTGCTCTTCCAGCCGATCGGCGTGCTGGCGCGTCCGCTCGACAACCCGGGGCTGCACGTGCTGCTCGAAGACATGCGCCAGCACACCGGCAACACGGTCATCTACCGCGAGGGCGCGGTGCGCAAGGTGTTGCGGATGTTGTCGATGGGGCAGGGCGTGGCGCTGCTCATCGATCAGCACATGCACAGTCCGGATGCGATCTGGGTGCAGTTCTTCCAGCGCCCGGCCGCGACCACCTCGACGCTGGCCGCGCTGGCCCTGCGCACCGGAGCGCCGATCGTGCCGGTGTTCGCGGTGCCGCTGCCCGACGGACGTCTGAAACTCATCTACGAGCCGCCGGTCGAGCCGCCCGGCCCCGACACCGCCGATCCGGTCCGGGAGTTCACGCAGCGCTGCACCGACGTGCTCGAGATGTACGTGCGTCGTCAGCCGGAGCTGTGGCTGTGGATGCATCGCCGCTGGCGCGACGCCCCGGCGCCGGGCACCAAGGGCATGTTCCCGGAAACGCGGGACGAGGGCGCGGATGAGTGAGGCCGTGCGCCGCCTGCTCGTTGTCGCCCCGAACTGGCTGGGCGATTCGGTGATGGCGCTGCCGGCGCTGCAGACGCTGCGCGCGCACTATCCCGAGGCGCATCTCGCAGTGGCGGCGCGGCCCAGCGTGGCCGCGCTCTTCGCGATGGTGCCCGGCGTGCAGCAGGTCGTCACGCTCGAGTCACGCGCCGGCTTGTCGGGGGTGCGGCGATGGCGGCGCGACGTCGCGCGTCTGGAAGCCGAGCGCTTCGACCTGGCGGTGCTGTTCCCGAACTCGTTTCTCTCGGCGTGGATCACCTCGCACGCGCACATTCCCGCGCGTTGGGGCTACGCGACCGACCTGCGTGGCCGCTGGCTGACGCGGGCCTTCGCGCGTCCGCCCGCCGATGTGCACCAGGCCGACTACTACCTGGCGCTCACGACCGCGGCTGGCCTGGCCGCCGCGCCACGGGTGGCGCGGCTGGTGCCGCCGGACGCGGCCGTCGAGGCCGCGCGGTTGCTCACGCCGCGGCGCGACTACGTGGTGCTGGCGCCGGGCGCCGCTTACGGTCGCGCCAAACAATGGCCGCCGGCCAGCTACGCGGCGCTGGCGGTCACGCTGTGGCGCGCGCGCGGGTTGACGCCGGTGGTCATCGGAGCCGGGGGCGATCGGGCGGCCGGCGACGAACTCGCCGCAGCGCTCGCGGCGCTGCCGGGCGGCGCGGAGACCGCTGGCGCGCTCGTCGATCTCATCGGGCGCACCGATCTGGCGACCCTGGCGGCCGTACTCGCCGGGGCGCGCGCGGTGGTCGCCAACGATTCCGGCGCGATGCATCTGGCAGGCGCCGTGGGCACGGCGGTCGTCGCCATCTTCGGGCCGACCAACGAGCATCAGACGGCGCCGCTCACCTCGTCGCTGGCAGGGCCGCCGGCCCGACTGGCCATCCATCCCGTGTGGTGCCGCCCGTGTATGCTGCGGGAGTGCCCCCTCGGGCACGCGTGCATGCGCGGCGTGGCTCCGGCCGATGTCGCGGCCCTCATTCCATGACCACCGACGCGACCTCCGGCGTGCTTCGACCCGCCGTCTTCCTCGACCGCGACGGCACCATCAACGAAGACGTCGGCTACCTCTCGGAGCTGGCGCACCTCACCCTGTATCCGTGGGCGATCGATGCCGTGCGCCTGCTGAACCGGGCCGGCTACCTCGTGGTCATGGTCACCAACCAGGGCGGCATCGGCCGCAAGATGATCCGCCCGGAGTTCGTGGGCGAACTGCACGCCGTCATCGACGAACGGTTGGCGGCCGGCGGCGCCCGCGTCGACGGCTGGTACTTCTGTCCGCACCATCCCGAGGCGCTCATCGACGAACTGCGTCAGGAGTGCCGCTGCCGCAAGCCTGCCCCCGGCATGGCGCTCGACGCCGCTCGCGACCTCGGCATCGACCTCACCCGTTCGTGGGTCATCGGCGACAAGTGGATCGACGTGCAGCTCGGCCAGCGCATCGGCGGCCGGGCCGTGCTCGTGCGTACCGGGTGGGGCGTCATCGAGGAGGGCGTGCGGCCGGCGGGCCAGAGTGTGGACGCCATCCACGACACCCTGGCCGGCGCCGTGGCGTTCGTGCTCGACGCCGATGGCGGCGGACCGGCTGCCACGGCCGCGCGCTGAGGTAGTCTGTAGCGTCCGCATGGCCACAGCCGCCGCTTCGTTGCGCGAGTCCGCGCGCCGCCTGCTCGATCTGATCGCCGCCGCGCGCGGCAAACGTGTGGTCGTGCTGGGCGACCTCATCGCCGACGAGTTCGTCTCGGGCCGTATTGCCCGCGTGTCGCGCGAAGCGCCCGTGCTCATCCTCGAATACGACAAGACCGAGATCGTCCCCGGCGGCGCCGGCAACGCTGCCCACAACGTGGCGACGCTCGGCGGGGCCGTGACGCTGGTGGCGCTGGCCGGCCTCGATGAAGCCGGCCGCCGGGTGCTGGCGTCGTTCCCGAAAGGCGTCGATCGGCGCGCCATCACGCGGCCCGCCGGCTACCACACGCCGGTCAAGACGCGCATCCTCGCCGGCGGCGTGCATTCGGCCAAGCAACAGGTGGTGCGGGTCGATCGCTTCACCCGCGAGTCGATCACTGAGGCCTGGCGTGCCGCCTGGATGCGCGCCGCGGCCGCGGCGCTGCGCCGGGCCGATGCCGTCCTCGTCTCCGACTACGGTTCGGGGCTGCTGTCGCCGTCGGTCGTCGCGTCGCTCGTCGGGCCGCTCACCTCGCGTCGCGTGCCGGTGCTCGTGGACTCGCGCTACGAGTTGCTGCGCTACCGCGGGCTCACCGCCTGCACGCCGAACGAATCGGAAGTGGAGCAGGCGCTCGACGTGACCATCGGCGACGAGCCGCGCGTGCTCGAGCGGGCCGGCCGCGCCATCCTGAAGAAGACGCGCATGGACGCGGTGCTCGTGACGCGCGGCAGCCGCGGCATGGCGCTCTTCGAACCCGGCACGCCGACTACCCACATCCCGATCTACGGGTCGGACGAAATCGCCGACGTCACCGGCGCTGGTGACACGGTGATGGCGACGCTCACCCTGGCGCTCGCCGCCGGCGCCTCGATGGCCGACGCGGCGCGGCTGGCCAACTACGCCGGCGGACTCGTGGTGATGAAGCGCGGCACCGCCACGGTTTCGGCGCGCGAGCTGGCCACGGCCGTGACGCGCGATCCGGGCGGCCGCTGACGATGGGCGCGGTGATGTCGCGCGACGCCGTGGCGTCGTGGGTGGACCAGCAGCGGCGCGCCGGCCGGACCATCGCCTTTGCCAACGGCGTCTTCGACCTGCTGCACGTGGGCCACGTGCGTTATCTCGAGGGCGCCCGTCGGGAAGGCGACGTCCTGGTCGTGGCCGTCAACGACGACGCCACCGTGCGCGCGCTCAAGGGCCCCGACCGTCCGGTGCTGCCGGCCGCCGACCGCGCCGAGCTCGTCGCCGCCCTGCGCTGTGCCGACGCGGTCGTCGTCTTTCCGGAACCGACCGTGACACCGCTGCTCGACCTGCTGAGGCCCGACGTGCACTGCAAGGGCACGGACTACACCGTGGAGTCGGTGCCCGAGCGCGAGACCGTGCGCGCCTACGGCGGCCGCACGGCCATCGTCGGCGACCCGAAAGATCACTCGACGCGTGACCTGCTGCGGGCGATCCGCGAGGGGCAGCGCTGATGGCGGCGCTGGCGCCCGACGCGCGCGTGCTCATCGTGCGCATGGGCGCGCTCGGCGACATCGTGCACGCGTTGCCGGTGCTGGCGGCGCTGCGCGCCCATCGTCCCGACGTCCGCGTGGACTGGCTGGTCGATGCCCGCTACGACGGCGTGCTGGCGCTGGTGGACGGCCTGGCCCGACGCGTCGTCGTGCGCGCGCGCGACGACAGCGCTGACGCTCGCAGCGTGCGCTTTTCCGGCGTCGCCGGCATGGGCCGCGCAGTCGCATTCCTGCGGCGTCAAGCCTACGCGGCGGCGCTCGATCTGCAGGGCCTCATCAAGTCGGCGGTCTTCGCGCGCGGCTCGGGCGCCGAACGCGTGCTCGGGTTCGAGCGCCGCGCGCTGCGCGAAGGGGCGGCGGCGTGGTGTTATCACGAGCACGTGCCGGTCGACGACCGCGGTCACGTCGTCCACAAGAACCTGGCGATGCTTGCGCCGCTCGGCGTGGCGCCGGCCGGCGTGACGTTCCCGTGGACGGGCGCGCCCGCGGCTGCGGCTGAGACGGTCGCGGCGGACCCTCGCGTGACCTCGTCCGGCGGCTTCGTCTTGCTCAATCCCGGCGCCGCGTGGGAGAACAAGCGCTGGCCGGTCGAGCACTTCGCGGCGCTGGCCCGCGGCCTGGGCGAGCGGCACCACCTGCCGAGTGTGGTCATGTGGGGTCCCGGCGAGCAGGACCGCGCCGAGGCGGTGGTGGCGCACGCTGTCGGGCACGCCTTCGCCTCGCCGCCGACCGCGCTTGCCGACGTGCTGGCTCTGGGGCGGGCGGCGCGACTGCTGGTGTCGGGCGACACCGGACCCCTGCACCTGGCGGCGTCGGTGGGCACGCCGATCGTCGGCCTCTTCGGGCCGACGCGGCCGGAACGCAACGGCCCGTGGCTGGCGTCCGATGTCGCGGTCTCGCGCGCCGGGGAATGCGTGTGCTTCCACAAGCGGCAGTGTCTCAAGGGCCAGGCCTGCATCGATCGCATCACCGTGGCCGAGGTGCTCGACGCCTGCACGCGGCGCCTGGCTGCGGGGAAACTGGCGTGAACGTGGTCCGGGTGCTCGCCCGCTACCGCGTCGCGCTCGGCGGCCTGATGGCCGCCCTCACCGTCTGGTGGTCGCAGCCGACCGCCGGCAGCCTGGCCGCCGGCATCCTCATCGCCGCCGTCGGCGAGGCGCTGCGCCTGTGGGCGGCCGGGCATGTGGAGAAGAGTCGCGAGGTGACCTCCAGCGGGCCGTATCGCTACACCCGTCATCCGCTGTACCTCGGCTCGACCGTCGTCGGCATCGGCGTGGCGGTGGCGGCGGCCAATCTCTGGCTGGGGCTCGCGATCGTGGCCTACCTGGCGTCCACGCTGGTCGCGGCGATGCGGGCCGAAGAGGCGCACCTGCGCGACAAGTTCGGCGACGCCTACGACCGCTACGCGGCCAGGCAGGCGCCGCCTTCGGTGCGATCGTTCAGCTGGGAACGCGCCTGGCGTAACCGCGAACACCACGCGCTGGCGGGACTCATCGCCGGGCTCTCGCTACTTGCCCTCAAGGTCTGGTATAGTCATGGTTTGGTCGGGATGTGAGCCGGGCGGTTAGCTCAGTTGGTAGAGCACCGGTTTTACACACCGGCTGTCACAGGTTCGAGTCCTGTACCGCCCACCAGCCGCCAGGACGTGGGCATCAGCGGGTTGCCGCTGCACAATCGAATACGTTTTCGGGGTCGTAGTTCAGTTGGTTAGAACGCCGGCCTGTCACGCCGGAGGCCGCGGGTTCGAGTCCCGTCGACCCCGCCAAGTTGCGCGCTGCGCGCGTCCCTTGTCGTGCTCCCCGAACTCAGGCACGCCGCAAGGGCCTTCGGCCCTCGCGAGCGTGCACGAGTCCCTCCTCTTCAGCTTCGCCTCGTAACATCTCAGCCTGCACTACTTGGCCTTCGGCCTTCGCTTGGGGCGATTCCTTGTTGCGGGCATCTCAGCCTCGAGGGCTCGGCCTTCGGCCTTCGCGCGAGGCGTTCGGCGGCCGTCGCACCTTCTCGCGCACTGCGGTGTCCAACCCGTAGTAACGTGGGCACGACGCCGCTCCCCTCGGCGCGTGGTTTTCGCCGACATCGTGCGTATCGACTCGCTGCTCACTCGTCCGTTCATGCTGCGCACCGGCGCGCGGTTGCGGTGGCTCATTGCGCGGGCGCCGCGGGTCATGGCCGGTGTGGCCGCCGTGGTCCTGGCGCTGCAGGTGAGCGTCATGGTGGCGGTGCCGTGGGCCATCAACGCCGTTGTCACCGGGCTGCCCAGCATCGCCGACGTGAAGACCATGGGCGAGATGGCCCAGGCGACGGTCTTCTACGACGTCAAGGACGCGCCGGCCTTCACCATCTTCGAGGAGCGCCGCTTCGAGGTGGCGCTGGCCGACGTCTCCCCCCATCTCACGGCGGCGCTGGTCGCCATCGAAGACCAGCGCTTCCGCGCGCACTGGGGCGTCGACGTCGTGCGCATCGCCGGCGCCCTGCTCGCCAACGTGAAAGAGGGCCGACTGGCGCAGGGCGGCAGCACCATCACGCAGCAGCTGGCGCGCCAGAGCTTCCTCACGCTCGACAAGACCTATACGCGCAAGATTCAGGAAGCGCTGCTGGCGCTGCGCATCGAGCGTCAGTACACGAAGGACCAGATCCTCGAGCTGTACCTGAACAAGATGTACTTCGGCGCCGGCCTCTACGGGGCCGAGGCCGCCTCGCTCGGCTACTTCGGCAAGCCGTCGCGCGAATTGACGGTGGCCGAAGCGGCCATGATCGCCGGTCTGGTGAAGTCGCCGTCCACCTGGGCGCCCACCGTGAATCTCGAACGCGCGGTCGCGCGCAGAAACGTCGTCCTCGGGGCGATGCGCGAGATGGGCGCGATCGACGAGGCGACGCACGCGAAGGCCAGGGCCGCCAAGGTCGTGCTGAAGGACGCCCTGCGCAGCGATGAGCCGTTCGGCCGCTACTTCAAGGAACAAGTGCGCCTCGAGCTCATCGAGCGCTTCGGCCGCGAGCGGGTCTATCAGAGCGGCCTGCGCGTCTACACGACCATCGACGTCGAGATGCAGAAGGCCGCCGAGGCCGCCGTCGCCAAAACGCTCGACGAACTCGAGCAGCGCCGCCAGGCGTCGCTCAAGGCGCGCAAGCGGACGGTGGGGCCCGACGAGTCGCCCCTGCAGGCGGCCGTCGTCGCCATCGACCCGCGCAGCGGCGCCGTGCGCGCGCTGGTCGGGGGCCGCAGCTTCGCCGACAGCCGCTTCAACCGCGCCACGCAGGCCATGCGCCAGCCGGGGTCGGCCTTCAAGACCTTCGTCTACGCCGCGGCGCTCGAGTCGGGCTACACCCCGGCCACGCTCATCGAGGATCTCGACGCGCCGATCGACACGCTGCAGGGCGCCTACACGCCCGAGGACGGGCATTCCGACGCCTCCGAGATGACGATGCGCGCGGCGCTCAAGACCTCGAGCAACCGCGCCGCCGTGCGGATGCTCGAGATGATCGGGGCGCCGGCGGCCGTGAGCTACGCCGGCAAACTCGGCATGGCGGGGCTGCCCGCGGTGCCATCGCTGGCGCTCGGCTCGGGCGAAGTGACGCTCTTCGACATGACCTCGGCCTACGGGGCGTTCGCCGCCGAGGGCCTGTGGCACAAGCCGTCGCTGGTCCGCCGGGTCGAAGATCTCGACGGCACCGTGCTCTTCGCCGCCGAAGACATCGCCGCGCAGGCCGTGCGGCCCGACACCGCGT
>JANNIB010000331.1:0-2035 GCA_031404695.1 Acidobacteriota bacterium | reverse complement strand
GGTTGGTCGACTTGGCCGTGATCCGGCGACGGCCCACCTGGCGCAACTGCCCGCCCTTCAGGAAGTGCTCCTGCAGGTCGATGCCGTCGTTGGCCGAGACCAGCTGCGCGGCGGTGCGGATGTCGGTGTCGGTGAGCGAGTGGCCGTCGTGCAGCAGCGAACTGACCTGGCCGACCCACTGCTCGACCCGGGCGGTGTCGCGCGCCTGCCCGTCCACCAGCAGCTCGTGGCCCTGAGTACGGATCTTCACGTTGAGCAGCGCTTCGACGTGCCGCAGATTTTCGTCGTAGGGACCGAAGAGCGCGCCGACGCTCGATTCGGGCACCGGTATTCGACGCGTCGTGATGGTGCTGATGCCGATATCTCCTTCAGTATCAGTAACTTAGTTTCTGACCAAATAATCGTAGCGTGCCCTCCGCCGCCGGGTCAAGCCTCGCTCCGCAGGCGCAGTTCCCTGAGCTGCGCGGCGTCCACCGTGGAGGGCGCGTCGCTCATGAGGTCCACGGCCTGGGTGGTCTTCGGGAACGGGATGACCTCGCGAATCGAGCTCTCGCCGGCCAGCATGGCCACGATGCGGTCGAGGCCGAGCGCCAGGCCGCCGTGCGGCGGGGTGCCGTATTCGAGCGCCTCGAGGAAGAAGCCGAAGCGCAGCTTCGCCTGCTCGTCGCTGAGCCCCAGCAGGCGGAACACCGTGGCCTGGGTCTCGCGGTCATGGATCCGGATGCTGCCGCCGCCCAGTTCCCAGCCGTTGAGCACGACGTCATACGCCCGCGCGCGGACGCTGCCTGGGTCGGACGCCAGCTTCGCCAGGTCTTCCTCGCGGGGCGAGGTGAACGGATGATGCAGCGAATCCCACCGCTGCTGGTCGGCGTTCCACTCGAACAGCGGGAAGTCGGTGACCCAGAGCAGCTCCCAGGCGCCGTCGGGAATGAGGCCGCGCTTCTTCGCCACCGCCAGCCGGAGCTGCCCCAGCACCTTCGAGGTGGCGTCCGCCGCGCCCGACGCCAGCACCACGAGATCCGCGGCGTCGGCGCCCATGGCCTCGAGCACCGCCACCGTCGTCGCGTCGCCGATGTCCTTGGCCGAGCTGCGCACGCCCTCGGCCGTGCGCCGGAGCGTGACCAGTCCGGCGGCGCCGGCCTGCTTCGCCATCTCGACCAGCTCGTCGATCTCGCGGCGCGACACCCCCGCAGCTGCCGGGATCACGAAGCCGCGCACCGTGCCGCCGTGGGCCACGGCCTCGCGGAAGATGCCGAACGGCGACTCGGCAAACAGCGCGCCGACGTCCTGGATCTTGAGGTCGAAGCGCAGGTCGGGTTTGTCTGAACCGTAGACCGCGATGGCCTCGGCATACGGCATGCGGCGGAAGGGCCGGGCGATGGTCACGCCGATCTCCTGGAACGCCGCGGCCAGCGCGCCTTCGACGATCCCGTAGACCAGCTCCGGCGTCGCAAAGGAGATCTCGAGGTCGACCTGCGTGAACTCGAGCTGGCGGTCGGCGCGCAGGGCCTCGTCGCGGAAACAGCGGGCAATCTGCACGTAGCGATCCATGCCGGCGATCATGAGGATCTGCTTGAACAGCTGCGGCGACTGCGGCAGCGCGTAAAACTCGCCCGGATGCACGCGGCTCGGCACCAGGAAGTCGCGCGCCCCTTCGGGCGTCGACTTGGTGAGGATCGGGGTCTCGATGTCGAGGAACCCCTGGTCGTCGAAGTAGCGGCGCATCGCCATCGTCACCTTGTGACGCAGCATGATGTTCTTCTGCAGCTGCGGGCGGCGCAGGTCGAGATAGCGGTACTTCAGGCGCGTCTCTTCCGAGACGTTCTGCTCGTCGCCGATGAGAAATGGCGGCGTCTTCGCTTCGTTCAGCAGTCGCAGACCGCTGGCCCGCACTTCCACCTCCCCGGTCGGCAGCTTCGGATTCACCGTCTCGGCAGCGCGGCGCTCGACCACGCCTTCGACCTTCCGTTCGGCAGGTCGCGGGAGATGCGGAGGCACGCCGCTTTTGCGCCGCTGACCGGCGGATTCTAGCACG
>JANNIB010000330.1:0-2541 GCA_031404695.1 Acidobacteriota bacterium | reverse complement strand
TCCCAGTCGCGGCCGCCGCCGAGCACCTGGTTGCGATCCAGCGACTCGTAGCGGGTGTCGGTGGTGTTGCTGACCAGCCCGAAGTTGTAGCCGAACTGGCCGCCGCGGGCCTCGACGAAGAGGTTCTGGCCGACCGTGCCGTTCCATTCGCCCTTGTAGACCCAGCTCGGGGAGTCCTGGGCGGTGGTCGAATCGGCGGTGATGTGGGTGGGTGCGCCGCCAGTGTTGATGTCGGTGCGGTTCGGCTGCTGCTTCGTGCCGTGCTGCATGTAGGCCACGAACTTGTTGGCCTGGTTCAGCTGGTAGGTGACCTTGCCCGTGTAGTTGAAGAGCTTGGTGTTGAACGCCGTGCCGTCGAGGAACGAGCCGGCGGGCGGCGCCGCCACCGAGTTGCGCTGGTCGAGGAAGGCGCCGAAGGCCCAGATCTTGTCGCGAAGGATCGGCCCACCGACGCTGACGTTGGTGTTCTTGTAGCTGGCCAGACGGTTGCCGTCGGGGCGGATGGTGGCACCTGGTGTGGGGAGGGTCTGGTCGGCCGCGAGGTTGCGGCTCTGGAAGCGCTCGTCCTCCATGTCGTAGTAGAAGCCGAGGCTGGGCGTGTTGCCGCCGCTCTTGCTCACGAACTGCGTCAGCACGCCCGAGTTCGGCATCTCGGCCGAGTTGGCCGCCGCGCCGATGAACACCTCTTCGAACGAGCCGTAGTCGAGGTAGAAGCCAGCCGCGGCGGTGCCCTCGGTGGTGTTGATGCCTTCGACCAGGGGTCGGTTCTGCCCCGAGTAGCCGTAGGCGAAGTAGGTGGTCTGCGTGCCCATGGTGGCGCCGCCGACGTCGACGCGGTTCAGTGTGACCGAGGGTGTCGTGGCCAGCAGTGACCACATGTCGCGGGCGTTGGGAATCGACGCCAGACGCTCCTGGTCGTAGTTGGTCTGCAGACGCGTGGCGCTGGTGTCGATGACCGGCGATTCACCGCTCACGGTGATCGTTTCGTTCAGCGACGCGACGGCCAGCGTCACGTTGACCTGGGCGTTGAAGCCCAGGGTGATGCGCACGCCGTCGCGCTTGACGGGACCAAAGCCCGCCAGCTCGTAGGTCAGGGCGTAGACGCCTGGGGGCACCGACGGGAACCGGTAGATCCCCGCCTCGTTGGTCACCGCGCTCACCTGGCCGATCTGGGCCGGGCTGGTGGCGGTCACCGTCACGCCGGGCAACACACCGCCCTGCGCGTCTTTCACTTCTCCCGAGATACTGCCGGTCGAACTCGCGCCGCCGCCCTGCGCGAATGCGCTCGGGACGGCCAGCAGCAGCGTAGCTGCCAGCGCGAGCAGGGTCCTGCTCAGACGTGCCATGTAGATAGCCTCCTGTGGGGTGGTCTTGCAAACACGCGCCGAACCCGGTGGCTCGACCGTGACAAGGAACCGGAACGCCGCCTGACTGCACGGCGCCCCTCGGTCCGTCGTTACTACAGCAAGGGCGATGCCCGTTTTTCATGAGGCGTCCCACTGCGACGCATCGGTCTCACCTCGCGCGCCCCGTCGGTGACGAGCGGAGACTTTCAGGGACGAACGACGGTTTCGACGGGATTCCTGGCGGATTTGACCGGCGACGACGTCAGAAACGCACACCGGACCTTGGCCTCTCGGGTGTCTGACAGGCGAACACGTAACGCGGGGAGCGTGCCTCGCCACCGAACGGCCGTTCGATGTTCGGGTTTTTGGGCCTGTCCGATTCAAGAACTCGGACCGGCGGGTCTGCAACCGAGTCAGTTCATGAGCAGGGGCAGCGCCGTGATGACCGAGGCCACCAGTGCGACCAGGGTGATGGCCAGGCACGCCGCCGCGGCGACCAGGTGGTCGATGCGTTCCGCCTTGAGGGGATCCAGCAGCAAGCCGGCCACGTAGCCACCCACGAAGCCGCCGAGGTGGGCCTGGTTGTCGATTCCCGGAAAGATCAGCCCGAAGAGCCCCATCATCAGCGCGTACTGCAGGCCGGCCTCGCGCACGTGGCGGCTGCCGGTGCGCTGTCCGTAGTAGACCAGCGCGCCCAGCAGGCCGAAGATCGGGGCCGAGGCGCCCACCGAGAGCCGCGCGCCGCCGATGAGTGGCAGAAAACCGATGTACTGGCCCGCCACCGACGTGAACGTGAAGCCGACGGCGCCAGCGAGCACGTAGATGATCACCATCCGTCCGGGGCCGTAGAGTTCGGCCACGGCCGGCGCCAGCTGCCGGATCCACAGCACGTTGAAGAAGATGTGGAGCAGCCCGGCGTGCAGCCAGCCCGCCGTGAGCACCGTCCACCACCGCCCGAGGTCGAACACCGGCACCGAGCCGCTCGCGCCGAGGAGCAGCAGCACGCGGCTGCTCGGCGACAGCATCGTCTGCAAGCCGCCGCCCGAGAGCAGCAGCGACAGGACGTAGAGCGTGATGGTGCCGCCCATCACGAGCGGCACGAAGCCGAGGTCCTGTCCGAGCCGGCGGAACGCCGGCGCAAATCCCCACAGCCCGGGGTTGCGGCGGTTGCAGTTGTAGCAGACCGCGTCGTTCA
>JANNIB010000329.1:0-4477 GCA_031404695.1 Acidobacteriota bacterium | reverse complement strand
CGACGCGGTGCTCGTGGCGGGCATCGCCGCCTATCTGACGGTGTTCGATGGCGTCGCGCGCGCGGCCCTGAGCGGCGCGCACGCCATCACGCCGGAGATTCTCGGCCTGCGCGCCTGGGGCTCGTGCGCGTTCCTGATGCTTACGGCGCTCTTGTGCCTGGGCCCGCTGGCGCGACTGGATCGACGCTTCCTGCCGCTCGTCTACAACCGGCGCCACTTCGGCGTGATTTTTTTCTTCGTGGCGGCCAACCACGCCCGGCAGGTGCTGAACTTCTACCACGCCTACGGACCGGTCTCGAAAATCGAGTCGCTGCTCACGAACGACGTGATGTTCACGAGCGCCTCGGCACCGTTCCAGCTGTTCGGCGCGGCGGCCTTGGTCATCTTCTTCGTGATGGCGGCCACCAGCCACGACTTCTGGCAGAAGCTCCTGGGCGGACGTCAGTGGAAGTCGCTGCACATGCTGGTCTACGCGGGCTACGCGCTGGTCGTCGCGCATGTGGCCTTCGGGGCGTTGCAGTTCGAGACCTCGACCTGGCTCACGGGGGGCGTCGGCGTCTCAGTCGTCCTCGTCGGCAGCCTGCACCTGCTGGCCGCGCGGCGCTCGACCGGACCGGATCGGACCGGCGCCGAGCCGATCGTCACGCACGACGGCTCGTCGTGGATCTCGGCCGGGCCGGCGGCGCTGCTGGCGGTCGATCGCGCGCATCGGCTGACCCTTCCGAGCGGCGAGAGCCTCGCGGTGGTGAGGCACGGCCACGACATCTCCGCGGTGCACGGCGTGTGCGCGCACCAAGGAGGACCACTCACCGAAGGCCGCGTGCGCAATGGCTGTCTCACCTGCCCATGGCACGGGTGGGAGTACCGGCCGGCCGACGGACAATCGCCGCCGCCCTTCACCGAGAAGCTGCCCACGCACCGCGTGCGGCTCGACGGGCGTGGCCACCTGATGGTCGAGCTGACGGCGCAGCCACCGGGTACGCCGTGCCCACCCGTGACGCTCGACGCAACGCCCGCCGACGCGCTGGCGAACGCCCCGCCTGCGGCGCACGACGACTTCTTCGTCGGCTATCTCCCCATGAGCCCGCAAGCCGCCCGATACAGCCTGGCCGCGGGAGCCAGTATCGCCGCGGCAGTGCTGCTGCTGGGCACGGTGTTCGCGGCGTTCCAGCGCCCACCCGGTGAAGCGCTCCAGGCCGCCGCCTACGGTGTGCGCCGGACCGGACTGCTCCTGGCCTCACCCTACCCGCACCTGCGCACGCTGAACGCCGGCGGCGCAGTCACCACGCTGCTGTTCACCGGCTGGGTGAAGAACAACGTCGCAGTCCCTGCCGAGCGGATCGGGCAGGCCGTGGTCGCCACGGGCAATCAGTACGAACGCGCCGGATTGCGGATGCTCGAAAGCGGTGGGGATTTCGAGGCGGCGCGTGAGCTGTCCTCGACCGATCTGGCGCGCCTGACGTCGGTGCGCAACGAAGACCTCGGCATGGTGACGCTGCGGGGGGAGATCGTCGACTCGAAGTGTTATGCGGGTCGGATGCGTCCGGGTGTCGGCCACGGGCATCGCGCCTGCGCCCAGCTCTGCATCCTCGGCGGCATCCCGCCCGTGCTCGTCACCGTGGACGCCGATGGACACGAGTCGCAGTACGTGCTGGCCTCGAATCGGGGTGAACGGGTGAACGAGGCCGTCGCCCCGTTTGCGGCCGAACCGGTGGAAGTGCGCGGACGTCTGGAACGGCGCGGAGATCTGCAGGTGCTGCACCTCGATCCCTCTGGGATCCGGCGGCGGTGACGGCCGGCACTCCGCCCAGGCACGCGGTCACGCCGCGGGTCTGGTTCGTCGACATCGTACGCCTGCTGGCGTCGCTGCAGATGGTGAACGGCCACACCATCGACGCCGTGATCCTGCCCGCGCTCAAAGCCGGCCCCTTCTTCGACAGCTACAACTGGTGGCGCGGGCTGGTCTCGGTCGGCTTCCTGATGGTGTCCGGCATTGCGTTCCACGTCAGCACGCTGGCCCGCTTCGAGCGGCACCGGACCAACCCCGGCGCCGTCGGCGCACGGTTCCGCCGGGCCCTCGTCGTCATCGCGGCCGGCTACTTCCTGGGCTTTCCCTGGGGCGCCTTGTCGCCTGATCCGGCGCAGGCGTCGCTGGCCTGGACCTACTTCTTCTCCGTGGGCATCCTGCACAGCATCGGCGCGGCCCTGCTCGTGCTCGAGACCCTCACGCTCGTGGCGCGCTCGGCCCGGCAGGTGGTGGTAGCCGCGGGCCTGCTCGCCGTATTCGCCTTCACGCTGGCGCCGCTGGCCGACGCGACGCTCGATCGGGGGCAGGCGCACCTGCTGCTGAACTGGCTCTCGCACCAAGGCGGCTCGCCGTTTCCGCTGCTGCCGTGGACCGGCCATGTCTTTGCGGGCGTCGTCATCGGGGCGACTGCGTTGCCGCGTGGCGGCCACACGCCTCACCGGGTCGTCTGGTCAAGGCTGGGTGTCCTTGCGGTGGGCATCTGGATGACCAGCCAGGTGCTGCAGGCAGTGTCGTGGACGATGGTGACCACGGCCACGCATCCCTCGGCCCGGCCGGCGTTCGTGGTCGGCAACCTGGCTGCGGTGCTGTTCGTGACGCTCGTGTTGTCGGTGCTCTTCGCGCCCGTGCGGACGCTGCCGCGCGTACTGCGCGTCATCGCCGCCGAGACACTGGCCATCTACATCTTCCACCTGGTCGTGCTCTTCGGGTTCGAGGTGCGGCTGGCGCGACGCATCGGCCCCACCCTTGAGTTGCTTCAGGCGCTCGCATTTGCGGCGTTCATGATCGCCCTGACCAGCACCCTTGCGCTGGCCTGGCATGAACTCAAGGCGTGGCGGTCACGGCGCGGAACGGGAGCCGGCCACGGGCGCGAGACGTTGGGCGCGTGATACCGTGCCGGGCACAGTTGCCCCATGATCCGTCGACGGCCGTTCATCGCGCTTCTGTGCCTGTGCCTGCTCCTGCCTGCCAGCGAGGTTCGCGCGAGTAGCGGCGGCGTCGTGGTGGGACGACTCACCTCCGCCGCCCTCGGCCAGGTC
Organism: Acidobacteriota bacterium; assembly: GCA_031404695.1. Taxonomy (GTDB): domain Bacteria; phylum Acidobacteriota; class Vicinamibacteria; order Vicinamibacterales; family UBA2999; genus CADEFD01. The sequence goes on along the minus strand of JANNIB010000329.1, from coordinate 1,411 downwards.
CGCGACTATTCGGTGCGCCTGCCGGCGAGCTACGCCCGCGAGCCACACAAACGATTCCCCGTCATCTACGTCCTCGACGGTCCACCCCTCGACCGTCACACGGCCGAGGGCGCCGCGGGCCTCGCCGGCGGCGGGCTGGCACCCGAACTGATCGTCGTGGGCATTCCGAACATGCAGCGCAACGGGCGGGCTCGCGACTTCCTGCCGCCCTGGCTCTCGTTCCGCCGTCGCGACGGCAGCCCGGTCACCGGCGGGGCCGACCGGTTCCTGCGCTTTTTGCGCGACGAACTGGTGCCCCGCATCGAGCGCGACTACCGGACGACGGCGCCACGTCTGCTGGTCGGCCATTCGCTCGGCGCCGTCTTCGTGTGCTACTCGCTGCGCGCGGCGCCGGCACTCTTCGACGGACGATTTGCGCACAGCCCAGCCATCTGGCGCGACGAAGACGCCGTCGTGGCTGACGTCGCCCGAACGCTGTCGGAAAGCCGATCCCTGGGCGGGTTCTTCTACGTGAGCGTCGGCGCCAAGGAAGGCAACGGCATGGGATACGGCTTCGAGAAGCTGCGCGCGGTGCTGGCCGAGCGCGCCGCCGCCGCAGGCCTCCGGTGGCTGGCCGAGATCACGACAGGCGCCGCTCACGAGACCAACCTCCGGCTCGCCACGCCGTCGGCGCTGCGGGCCTACTTCGCGGCGGCGACGCCAGCGCAGCCAGGACGGTGACGCCTCGCGCTAGCGCCCGCCCGGCTTCTTCGCCTGCGCCAACAGGCCGGGCCAGTTGCCGCCGGCTTTGGTGATGTTGCCGTCGCGGTCGACCTGCCAGCGCGCCTGCACCGCGGTCGAGTAGTTGACGTACAGCTTGCCGTTCACGACGGTAAACGCGTTGGGGTCGATGTCAGCCGTGTAGTTGCGGCTCACGGCCCACGAGCAATAGCCGCCAAACTGCGGCGCGTAGTTCTCTGGCGCTTTCGCGAACGCGTCGCGATTGGCGGCGCTCGAAAAGCGCCATCGGGCGCCGTTCCACTGGTGCTCGAACTGTGAGGCTCCCGGCACCGCCTTGCCGACGGTAAAGTAGGCGACCGCATCGTGCCCGTGCAGCGCCACGCCCTGGGCGTCGACATTCACCGCGGCCGGCGGCGGCCCCTGCGCCACTCCGAGCGCCGCACTGCCGACCGTCATCGCCACCGCCACCAACCACGCGCGCAACATTGTCATGTCGCAACAGATGTCGCCGGCCGGAGCGACGTTTCGAGCCGGCGATCGTCCGGTTCCTGAAACCGGAGAGCCGGCGCGAGCATCAATGTGGACACGGCTGCCACGAGCGAGGTTCGGTGACGTCATGAAGTACGGGTATTGGATGCCAGTGTTCGGCGGCTGGCTGCGCAATGTCGAAGACGAGCACATGGAAGCGAGG
>JANNIB010000328.1:0-10690 GCA_031404695.1 Acidobacteriota bacterium | reverse complement strand
CGGTGCCGCAGCCGAGCAGGAAATAGTTGAGCGCGTGAGCGAACTCGGCAATGCCGCCAATGCCCGAGAACGCCCGGTCGGGAAACGCGCCGCTCAGCGACGCCATCTTGGCCAGCGACTGCGGCAGAATGGCCGGCCCGCCCAGCCCGCCGCTCGACACCAGGCCATCCACATTCATCTCGAAGTCCAGGGTCTCGGGATCGATCAGCGGCAACGACGGGAACGTGTTGGACGAGACAATGGCGTCCGCGCCGCCGCGGAACGCCGCACCCGCCTCATCAACGATGTCGGTGGTCGAGGGCGTGAGCTTGCACCACACCGGCACCTTCGCGACCTCTTTCACCACCGCCGTGACGATCGATACCTGCGCTTGATCCTTGCCGATGTTGGAGCCCATGTCCTGGCGGTCCATGTGCGGACACGACAGGTTCAGCTCGAACGCATCAGCGCCTGCGTTCTGACAGGCAGCTGCCAGCGTTTGCCAATGCGACAGCTCCGTGTCGCTGCCAGAGCCGGCCATGATCGACGCGATCAGAATGCGATCGGGATGCGCCTTCTTGATGCCCTCGATTTTGGGCACCCACCAATCGAGCGTCTTGTCCGAGATGAGCTCCCAGTTCCACGACGAGTGCAGTGCGGTCTCGGGCCGCTTCTGCATCGAGAGGCGGCCATCGAGCGTCGTGCGCACGAACTTGGTCTTGGGTCCCGCGACATTGGTCACGGGATGCAGGCCGATGGTCTTGGTGACGACGCCGCCCCACCCCGCATCGAAGGCGCGCATGATGTTGGTGTCTGACTCGGTCGGCGGCGCCGAAGAGAGCAGGAACGGGTTGGGAAACTTCAGGCCCGTGAACGTCACCCCGAGGTCCGGCGTCATCGGGGGATTATGGGCGCTGGGGTGCCGGGGTGCAAGCGTGCCCGGCGTCACCTGACAGCGGCGTCGAACACCTCGGTCAGCACCCGCCCGGCGCGCTTCACTTGCACGAAGATCCGGTAGTCGCCCGGTTGGGGGAATCCGTACGGAAATGTGACCGTGGCCGGCGGCGCTGGTGCGGCGTGGTGCGGCGGGTGCGTGGCGCTCGATGGCATGGCGATGGCCATCGCGGCCATCGGCGCGGAGCCGGACGGATGCACGTGCGCAAAGACCTGGCGGTCGCGGCGGATGAAGACCGCGTGCCCCGGCATCCCCATGTAGAGCTCCAGGTCGCGCGCCGGCTGGCCGTCTCGATCCTCGACGCGAAACGTGAACATGGTGAGGCGCTTCGGCGCGAGCGGCGCGTCATCTCGCACCCAGACGATCCTTCCGCTTTCGCTCTCTTCCTTCGCCCCGGAGCTTCGGCGCGACAGGTCCGCTGCGATGAGCGGACCCTCGGACCAGGCACTGTCATCGCCGGAGAGGGGCACGCCACGAATGGCCGCGGTGTCGAGGTGCCCGGTGACCGTTTCCGAAACGCCGGTCGCGTGCACGAGGTCGGCGAACAGTTCGTACCGGCCAGCCGGCATGTCGGGCAACCGGTGCTCGAACGCCCCAGTCGCGACGACGTCGGGGTGCAGGTGCCACAGCCGATCGAGCGCGGGCGAAACGACGAACAGGTGCATCAGGCGGCCATGGTCGGGAACGAAGTCGTCCAACCGCCGGCTGCCGATCCAGCCTGGATCGCGCAGGTCGAGCCTGAGGCCCGCGTCGGCCGTCACGGACGGCGTCACGAGCAGCGGCTTGTAGACGTACTGGGCATAGGTCGAGGCTTCGACCGACCACCACATGTTGCCCAGGACCACGATGCCGCCCACGACCACGGCGGCGACCGCACCGGCGAGGCGACCCCGCCACAGCGCCCGACGATCGATCGCCACACCAGGGCCGAGCTGCGCCTCCCGCGCCACCGCCGAGGCGATGGCGACGAAACCGGCGCCGAGCAGCAGCATCAAGGCCCACAGCATCACGCGAAGTCCATTGGTCATCTCGAGCGTCGCTTGCGGCAACGCCGGCACCGGAACTGACAGCATGCCGTCACCACGGTCGCCGGCGACCGCGACCCGCACTTGCCATGCGCCCGCGCTCATCAACCACAGGTGTCCGGTAAACAGACGCGGGTCCTCGGTCGACCGCTCAGCGCGATCCGCCACCGGCGCAAACTGTGCCCCAGCGCCGGTCAGCGGCAGCGGCACGATGCGCACGTCACGCACGTCGTCGCTGGTGGTCAGCACCTCGACGTCGGCGACGCCAGGAATCGCGTAGGGCGGGCGGATGGTGACGAGCAGGCGATACGGTCCCGCCATCCCCTCGAGGAAGACGTCAGGGCTGCCGACGTGCGCGCTCGCGGGCCACTGCACCGCAGCGGCGAGCACCAGCGCGACCGCAACGCGCAGCCGGCGCGCGGTCATCGGCGCACCTTGCGCATGGCCCGTCCGCCGTGCACGCCGATCCACATCATGAAACACGACAGCGCGGCGGCGATCAGCATGACGCGCCAGAACTGCGACGGATCCGGTTCGCGATAGAAGAACTCGAAGCGCGCCAGTGGCGATCGCGGCGGCGTGGCGAAGTCGAGGTAGCCGCCGCCGAAGAACCAGTTGCGAGCCGACGGCGTCAGCATGAAGCTGGCAAACGGCCACTGCACCATGACGAAGACGGCGAAGAACGCGAGGCCCCCGGTCACCGCGCGCATCAGCGGCCGCCAACCCCCGGTGCGTTGCAGAATCACGTCCAGCACGACCGCTGGGACGATCAGGAGCAGCGGGAACTCCCACGGAATGAAGTGGGTGACGTCGCGGTAGACCGGACCGAGCTTGGGCTCGGCGGGAAACAACGGCAAGAGCCACAGGAACCCGACCGCGAAGGCGCTGTAGACGCCGGTGATGATGGTGCTCGCCCAGCGGCGCTGCGACGCGATCGACAGCGCCGCGAGGACAGCCGGCGTCCCGATCATGACGACGAGATAGAAGCGGGCGTTGTGCTGATCGGATCGACTGATCGATTCCAACTTGATCAACAGCGACTCGCACAGCACCGTGCCAGCGACGTACAGGAACAGGCGCTCGAGCGCCGGGCGCACGGCGTCGCCGGCGCGGTTCATGAACGCCAGCATCAGCATGACCGTGCCGAGCTCGATGCCGAAGAACCCAGCGGCCAGCACCATGTGCGGCGGGCTGATGATGCGGACGTCGAGACCATAGGCGGCATGCCACCAGTCGTCGAACGGCGCCGACGCCAGCATCGCGACGCCACCCCACGCCGAGATGAACGCGCCCAACGGCCCGGACAGTCCCCAGACCCGTACGCTGACGTCCTTCAGCGCGACGTTGCGGCCGAACGTGGTAGAGAAGATCAAATAACCCGAGCCGATGCCGGCCAGGAGGCCGCAGGCGTAGATGGCCATGTGGGGCGCCGACCAGAACGTGTCGCGGCCGATCGAGCGATGCCACGAGATGTCCCAATAGCCGCCAACGAACGCGGACGTCACCGCCAGGGCGGCGCACCACAGGTACCAGGGAAGGCCTGCCATGGGCACAGCCTACCACCAGCGGTGGGCGGGCAGGCACGCTCGCGCACGCCACGGTAAGATGTCGGGCGAGTTCCTGCCATGAGCATTCTGATCAAGAACGGCACCATCGTCACGGCCACCGATCTCTACGTGGGCGACGTCTTCATCGAAGGCGAGAAGATCACGACCATCGGGTCGGCGCTGGCGATGCCGTGCGACCGCGTGATCGACGCCGCCGGCAAGTACGTCCTGCCGGGGGGCATCGACGTGCACACGCACATGGACATGCCGTTTGGCGGCACCACCTCGGCCGACGACTTCGAGTCTGGCACCATTGCCGCGGCCTTTGGCGGCACGACGACGATCGTCGACTTCGCGATTCAATACCGCGGCGAGACCCTGCATCACGCCTTCGAGACCTGGTCGCAGAAGGCCCAAGGCAAAGCCGCCATCGACTACGGCTTCCACATGATCATCACGGAGCTGACCGATCAGGTGGAAGAAGAGATGGACGCGATGGTGCGGCAGGGGGTGAGCTCCTTCAAGCTGTTCATGGCCTATCCCGGCGTCTTCATGCTCGATGACGCGAGCATCTTCCGGGCCATGCTGCGCACCGGCAAGAACGGCGGCACCATCTGCATGCACGCCGAGAACGGCGGCGTCATCGACGTGCTGGTGAAGAAGGCGCTGGCGGAAGGCAAGACCGCGCCGAAATACCACGCGCTGACGCGGCCGGCGCGCGCCGAAGGGGAGGCCACCCACCGCGCCATCGCGCTGGCCGAGATGGCCGACGTGCCGGTCTACATCGTCCACTTGTCGGCGGCCGAAGCCCTCGAGATGGTGACCGAGGCCCGCGACCGCGGCCTGCCGGCGTTTGCCGAGACCTGTCCGCAGTATCTGTTCCTGTCGGAAGGCAACTACGACGAGCCGGACTTCGGCGGCGCAAAGTACGTGATGAGCCCGCCGTTGCGCCCGCAGGCCACGCAGGAGCGCCTGTGGCGCGGCCTGGCCTTCAACGACCTGCAGGCCATCGCCACCGACCATTGCCCGTTCTGCATGAAAGAAAAGCACCTCGGCGTCGGCGACTTCTCGAAGATTCCAAACGGCGCGCCCGGCGTGGAGACGCGTATGAGCCTGGTCTACGACGGCGGCGTGCGTAGCGGGCGTATCTCGATCAACCGTTTCGTGGAACTGACGTCCACGTCACCCGCCAAGATCTTCGGCATGTTCCCAAAGAAGGGCACCATCGCCCCCGGATCCGACGCCGATATCGTGATTTTCGATCCCGAGAAGACCACGACGCTCTCGGCGAAGACGCATCACATGAAGGTGGACTACAACCCGTATGAAGGACGGCAGGTCACGGGCGTGACCGACACCGTGCTCTCTCGCGGCAAGGTGATCATCGACGCGGGGCGGTTCACGGGCAGAGCGGGTGCCGGCTCGTTCCTGCAGCGCAGCGCCCGTTCGATCTGACGGCGCGCGTCGGCTGGCCGCGTAACGCCTCGCTGCGCGACAGGACCCCGCTGGCCGGCCCGGTCGGCCAGCAACGCCGCGACACGGAGAGTGTGACGAGCGGCGCCGACCGAGCGGCCACGCCGCTCCAGTCTGCTGGTCGCGGCGGCGCAACAGGTGGCCTGGACCCGCGACTGTTGGCCAGCTCGCTGATGCCAGCAGCGCCGGCGCGCGTCTGCCGGTCAGCGGCTGACGACCCCCTTGAAGCCGATCCGTATCTGCGGCCCGACCTTGAGCATCCCGAGGAACACGGTCGGGGGCTCGATCTTGAAGGCGGCGAAGTCGAGCCGGGTGCTGCCCTCGATCTGCACGCCCTTGTCGGACGGAGCGAGCGTGACCGGGACGCTCACCGGCTGGCTGACGCCGGTGATCGTGAGCGTGCCCGAGGCCTGCGCCTGGCCGGCGGCCATCTCGTACTTCTCGAGCCGGTAGACGATCTCCGGGAACTTGTCGGCGTGCATCGCCTCGTTGAGGTGCTGAGTCATCTCGTCGTTGGGACAGCGGAAGGCCTTGAGCGGCACCGTGACGGTGGCCGCCTGCACGCCGGTGGCGAAGCCCGGCGCCGCCGTGCCGGCGGTGGCCGGGGTCACGACGACAATGCCCTGGGCGGTGCAGGTCCAGTTGCGCACGGTCGACGAGCCCGAGATCGTGAAGTCGACGGTGGATTGCGCCGCGGCGAGGCCCGGGAGACCGATCAGCACCAGCCCGGCGAGGGCGAGGCGGGCCGCGGTCACAGGCCGAACCCCTGGGCGTTCTGGCGCATCATGATTGGCGGCTGGCCGGGCGCCAGGAACTGCGGCCCGATCTGCGCGATGCTCGCGGTGCGGGTCTGCCGCATCACCATCGCGAACTCGTCCATCAGCAGCTCGATGACTTTGTCCACGCCTTCCTGGCCGAAGGCGCCGAGCCCCCACACGTAGGGCCGGCCGATGCCGACGGCGTCGGCGCCGAGCGCCAGCGCCTTGAAGATGTCGCCGCCGCGGCGCACGCCGCTGTCGATCATCACCGGCACGCGGCCCTTCACGGCACTGACCACCTCGGGCAGCCAGTCGATGGTGCCGCGCAGGCTGTTCTCAGCACGGCCGCCGTGGTTCGATACGAAGACGGCGTCGACGCCGTGCTGCACCGCCAGCTCCGCCTCCTCGCCCGTCAGGATACCCTTCAGAATCACCTTCATCTGGGTGTGGTCGCGCAGCCGCTTGACGTAGTCCCAATCGAAGGGCAGCCGCGGCCCGGGCGGGCCGGACACGCCGCGGTGCATCGGCCGCTGGTAGCCGGGCTGATGGTTGTGGCAGCTCTGGCAGAGCGGCCGGCTGTAATTTTCCCTGCCCTGCGAACGCCGCGACAGCTCGCGGTTGCTGCCGCCGAGCAGGTCGATCGTCCACACCACCACCGGACAGCCAGCCGCCTTCACCTTGTCGAGCGTCCGCCTGTTGATGTCCCAGTCCTGGTTGGCGTAGAGCTGGAACCAGTGCGGCTCACCGCGGGCCTCGGCGATCGTCTCGTAGGCCTGCGAGCTCTGGTGCGACTGGATCTGCAGCAGGCCGCGGGCCTTGGCGGCGCGCGCCGCGCCGGCCTCCCCTTCGGTGTGATAGGCCTCGAGGGCGGCGACGGGACACAGGAAGAGCGGCGTCCCCCAGCGCCGGCCGAACAGGGTCGTCGACGTGTCGAGCTTTGCCAAGTCGGGACCGAGGCGCCGCGGCCGAAGCGCGATGCGCTGGAACCCCTGGCGATTGGCGACCCGGGTCTCGAGGTCTTCCACCCCCATGTGGATGTAGTTCCAATGGAACGGCAGGGTGTTGGCGTGGGCGACGCGCTCGAAGTCCCACACGTTGATGGCCTCCCCGGCCTCCTCGATGAGCTGACCCGAGAAGTGGGCGTCAAGGGCGCTGGGCGGTTGGGTCGGCGCGTTCGCCCCCTGCTGCTCCATCGCCGCCGGCGCGTGCGAGGGCCGCAGTGCGAACGTCTGGCCGCAGCTTGCGCAGGTGCCAGTTGGGGCGTGAGCCGCAGCCGTCCGTTCGGTCTGCCACGCGCGCTCCACTTCGCGCTGCCATGCCGGCGACAGGGCCGGGTATGCGGCGGCTAGCAGCGGGCTGCCGGCCAGGAGCTTGAAGAACTGACGGCGGCTTGCCTGCTGCTGCGCCGTGGGGGTGTCGTGCGATCTCGTGGTCATGGCCGAACTCCGTGGCTCCCGGGGTGGGAGCGGCGACGAGACTAGCACGGCCGTGGCCGGCCCGAGCAATCGGACCGGCCGCAGCCATGGATTCGCGCGGCCGTCAGAAGGCGATCCGCGAGCCGAACTGAACCGATCGCGGGAAGCCGCTGCCGCCGCGCAGGTTGGTGAGTGTCAGGAACGTGTTGGGCAGGCGCTCGTCGGAGTTGGCGACGAGCGGGTTGTCCCAGTTCGTGCGGTTGGTCAGGTTGAAGACGTCGACGAACAGTTCGACGGTTCGGTCCTGAATCTTCCGCCGCCAGCCGGCACGAAGGTCGACCTGGAAGTAGTCGGGGCCGTAGGCACCGAAGCGTCCGCCCTTGTTCTCCAGGTCCTTCATCGCGTTCGGGCCTGTACCGCTGTAGGTGCCGGCCGGCGACGGGTCGTCGAGCTGCCCGTTCTGGTTGACGTCGATGTTGCTGTTGTAGATGGTGAAGGGCGACCCGCTCATGTAGCGCGCCGTCGTGGCGAGCGTCATGCCGCCGGTCTTCGGTACCTCGAGGCGGCTGGCCACCGACAGCACGTGGCGCCGGTCGATGGGCGTCGGTCCGAAGCGCTTGTCGAGATTCATCTCGGTGAGCACCTGGTCGGTGTTCTTGTCGGCCTGGTCCGTGGCCGTGCCCCGCGACTTGGAGAGCGAATATGAAACGCGCCCCGACCACTTGTTGGCGTAGCGCTTCTCGAGCTGGAGGTTCAGTGCGTCGTAGTTCGAGCTGCCGCCGTTCTCGAACACCCATACCTGCTGGCGGTAGTTGGCCGCGTCAGCGCCGAAAATACCAAAAGCGTCGAGGCGCTGGATGGCGCCGGTGCGCGTCGTGTTGGCGCGCAGCATCGGCAGCAGGTTACGGCCCAGGAACATGTCGCGGTTCATGATGCGTACGTAGTCGGCGTGGAACGCCAACGTCGGAGCGAGTTCGCGGACGAAGCCGGCGGTCACCTGGTGGGCGTACGGCTGCCGGCGGTCTGGCGAATCGTAGATGACGACGCCCGTGTTTCGCGGGTTCGTTCCCGGCGGGAACATCTGGTTCAGCAGGGCGCGATTCACGACCGGCCCGTTGACGAGGAAGGGGTCGGTCGGGAACTGGCCGCGGCTGGGACCCGGGTCGACGTTGTCGTTCGGGAAGTTGGCGACGATCGACGAGGTGAACTTCGGGAACTCGATGGTGTCGTCGAGCGCGCCGAGAATCGTGCGGTTGTAGAAGATGCCGTAGCCGGCGCGCACGAGCGACTTGCCGTTCTCGCCCAGCTGCCGCGTGAGGCCGATCCGGGGCGAGAAGTTGTTCTTGTCGACGGTCGTCGTCTGCCCTGGCGCGAACAGCGGGTTGTCGGCCGTGTCGAGCGTCGGGAAGATCTCGAGGTCGTAGCGGAGGCCGAGGCTGAGCGTGGTCTGCTCGTTGAGTTGCCACTTGTCCTGCACGAAGCCCTCGTAGACGTGATTGGTCATCGTCGCGTCGTAGGCGTTCGGGATGCGAATCTGGAGCCGTTCCGGGTAGGTGCGAGGATCGGCGGGATTGAATCGCAGATCGGTGTTCAAGTTGAACGTGCCGTTCTGGTTGATCTGCGACACGCGGCGCAGCTTGGTGTAGGTGTAGCGCGCGCCGACCTTGATGTTGTGGTCGCCCTTCTTGCCGGGCACGAACCACGAGAAGTTGTCTTCGACCTGGTAGTTGGTGTCCCACGGGCCCTGCGACTCGGTGCTGCCGCCCTCGATCTGCTCGAGGTAGTTGAGCTGCGGCGCGCACAGCGTCATATCGCTGGCTGCCTCGCCGCCGAACTTGAAGCCTTCGTTGCCGCCCTCAGTCCCCTGGCTGCGCGTACACAGGTTGCCGTGCCACCAGTGTTCCCACGTCTTGGCGACGCGAAACGTGTTGACCTTGGTGCCCCCGAGGACGCTGGTGAAGGTGCCGACGGCCGTCTGGTCCAGGTCGGTCTCGTCCTGGAACACCTCGGGTCCCGACGCCCGATTGGGGACGACCGGGAACTGCGGCGCGGTTTCTCGGAGCCACCGCACGGCCCAGGTATGGTTGGCCGTGAGCTGGTGGTCGAAGCGGATGAGGGTGTTCCAATCGTTCCGATCCTCGACGATGGAGAAGTCGCGCTCCGGGCGCGAGATGAACGACCGTGTGCGGCTCGGCTTGTCGACCTGACGCTCCAGGCTGACGAAGAAGTGTGCCTTGTTCCTGACGATGGGACCACCCAGGACGAAGCCGTACTCGCGCTTCTCGACCTTGGCCTTGGGCAGGGCGCGCTGGCGGGCGATGAAGTCTTTCGACGTGAGCGTGTTGCTCACGTTGTAGCCGAACAGCACCCCCGAGAACTTGTTGGTGCCGGTCTTGGTCACGGCGTTCACGATGGCCCCGCCGGCGCGGCCGAACTCGGCGTCGTACATGCTGGTGATGACCTCGAACTCCTGGATTGCCTCGAGCGGGGTGCGCACCTGGGCGCCTGCGCTCGTGCCGAGCGCGTTGTCGCCGTTGTAGCCGCCGTCGACCGAGACGTTGTTGTTCTGGCTCGACTGCCCGTTCGAGACGATCGTGTCATTGCCCATCTGCGTGGACGGCGAGAACTGCACGCCGGGCAGCAGGGCCACCGTGGCGAAGTAGTTCCTGTTCATCGCCGGCAACTCCGCCAGTTCGCCGGTGCCGATGTTGCCGCCGACGTCGGTGGCCGTGAGGTCGATGATGGGCGAGTTGCCCGTGACGGTCACCGACTCTTCGAGCGTGCCGATCGCCAGCGTGAGGTTCACGGTGAGCGTCGTGCCCACGGCCACGACCAAGCCACGGCGCTCGAAGGTCCTGAAGCCTTCGAGCTTGGCGACGATCCGGTACCGCCCCGGAATCATCTGTGCCAGGTGGTAGACACCCTCGCCGCTCGTCGTCGCCTCGCGGTATTGGCCACTGTCTTCGTTGGTGGCGACGATGGCGACCCCGGGCAGGGCTGCTCCTTGTTCATCGAGGGCTCGGCCGGTGATCTCCGAGGTGCCCTGCTGGGCGAGCGCTGGCACGCTTGCCCCCGACATCACGATTGCCAGACCCACGCCAATCAGAACACTGCGCATGACCGACCTCCTTCGAGGGGACCGCAGACGGCACGAGACGAACGAGGCGACGCTTTTTCAAACGCAGCCTAGCACAGCCTTGAGCGCCCGGCGCGCGGCCACCTGAATCGGTGTGGCGGACGGCCCGTGTCGGGACGGCGCCGCCACCAACGGGTGGGGCGCGGCGAAGGGAGCCGCGGCCCAGTGACGCCCGAACGCCGGGCCCGGTCTGGCTGAGCACCTCGAGCTTCGGACGGCGCCGATGAGGCTGGCAGCGACTCGGGCTCGGCGCCGCACCGTGGCGGCCACCCACCAGAAGCAGTCACGCACTAGAATGAGCCGCCGGCTGTGCCGTGGCGTGGCCGGAGCCGTCTGTCCGGGAGGCCTTCGTGCGGATCAATGACATGAACTGGCTGCAGGTGCAGCAGTACCTGCAGCATG
>JANNIB010000327.1:0-5325 GCA_031404695.1 Acidobacteriota bacterium | reverse complement strand
GTGACGCCTGGATCGACCACGATGTCGTAGTGCTTGCGTTCGCTCGCACCCCACACGATCAGGCTGACGGTGCCGGCACCCTTGCCGTCCACCAGCACTTCACGCTGTTTGACCACCACCGCATCGGCGATGGCCGGATTGGTGACGGCCAGACGTGTGATGTCGAAGTCGGTCGTGAGCACCGTCGAGCGGCCGGCCGTGAGCAGCACGCGCTGCGGAATCTCGGTCGGCGCCGCCGGCGCCGTCTGCGCGCCGATGGCGGTCTGGAGCAGCAGGGCGCACACCGCGGCAGCGCCGGCGAGCGGAAGGACACGGCTCACTTCACCACCTCCGCCGTGCGCTTGGCAGCGCGGATGGTCTCGACTGTGTAAGGCGTGGGTGGCGGCGGTGGCGGTGGGGCCGGCTCCGCCGCCCTGGCCACGCGCGGCGCCGTGCGCACCGGGGCGGCGACCACCGGCGGCGGTTCCGGCGCGCCGAGCAGCGCCGATACCTGGGTGCCACGGGTTTCGGTGGTCGCCGTGTCGAGCGGATTGCGCAGCGTGAGCGTGATGCGGCCCACCGACGAGGCGAGCGAGATGCGCTCGGCATCGGCCGGCGTGACCAGCAGCGTCACGACCGACGCGGTGGCGGTGCGGCCGTCGGCCGCAGGGGTCTGTTCCGCCCGCGTGCCGGCGGCCAGCACTTCCACGTTGCTCACGACCACGCGGGCCACGCTGGTCTCGCGCTGCGCGATGGTGACCACGGCGTCGACGTGCGCGCCGGGCACGATGAAGCCGGCCACGCCCACCACGTCGTCCACTTTCACCGAGATGGCGCGCATGCCGGGCGCGATCATCGGCGGCAGGCCGGCGCCGGACCCGGCGGGCGCCACCTTCGCGGCCGTCAGCGGCTCGTTCTCGACGACCGAGGCGAGCAGCCCGCGGTTCACGGCCTCATCGACCGAGCCGATCGCGCCGGCCAGCGGACTGGCGGCCGGCCACTGCACGAGCTTCACGTCCTGGGCCGTCAGGCGGCTGCCCACGGCCAGCGCCCGGGCGGCCACCGCCACCGGCACGCTCTGCACGGCGGGGGCGGCGGGCATACGCTGCCCGGCCTGATAGACGAGCGCGCTGAAGATGCCGGCGACGACCAGCGACAGGGTGAAGACCAGGAGCGTTCGCGTACTGCGGGACATGCTGGCTGCCTCGACGGGCTACGAGCCCAGCTGACGGCGCACGGTGGACTGCGCGGTCAGCGTGATGGAAGCGAAAGATCCACCGAAGAGCCCGGCAATCGGGCCGATGTATTGATACCGATAGACGTGCGTGACGGTGATGCGCATGCCCGGCCATGAACCGCCGCCGGCCCCGGCCAGCGACACTGCCGTGGCCACGGCATTGACCGGCGCCGGTACGCCGCCGGTGAGCGCGTAGGTCGAGGCGCGCGCTTGAGCGTCGGCGATCGTGTAGCCGGGAAGCACCGCCACCCGGGCGCCTTCCATCGCCGCGTTGGTCAGCACGAGATACCGCTGGAAGAGAAAACCGAAGTCCACGATCCCGAGCACGACGAGCAGCAGGAGTGGCAGGGCGATCGCCATCTCGATCAGCTCGGCGCCGCGTTCACTGCAAAAGCGCGCCCGTGTTGTCATCGCTGCCATAGCGTCACCATCAGCCCCGCGAAGATCGGCAGGGCATACGGCAATCGCGGACCGCGTCCGCGCGCCAGCGTGAGTGACGGCTCGGGTCGCACGCCCGCAATCATCCAGAACCGCGCCAGACCTCGGAGGTTGCCGAGAGCCTGGCGGAGATACCCGCGCGCCAGCGCCACCGCGATGGCGAGCACGCCGCCGGCCAGCGCCGTGTAGAGCGCCACCAGCAGCACGGCCGGCACGCCCACCCAGGCGCCGAGCGCGGCCATGAGCTTCACGTCGCCGCCGCCGAGTCCGCCCAGCGCGAAGAACGGAAAGAACACGGCGAGGCCCGCTGCCGCACCCGCAATGCTGGCCAGTGGACCGGCGCCTCCCGGCAGCACGCCGTGAGCCAGCACCCCGGCGAGCGCGCCAACGAGGGTGATGGCGTTGGGAATGCGCGCCGACTTCACGTCGGTGACCGCCGCGCCCGCCGCCAGAACGACGGCACCGGCGTCGAAGGCCGTCACGGCGCGCCGCCCGGGGGCGGCGGTTCCCACAGGCCCTGCGTGTTGGCGTCGAGGGCGCTGTAGGCCGTCCCGATCGCCGCGGCCACCAGCGGCCAGGTCGCGATCGTCGCGACGCCGAACGCCGCGGTGAGCAGGGCGTACTCGATGAGGTCCTGCCCGGCGTCGTCACCGAGCAATCTGGTCGCGATGTCACGGCTCCGCGCCGCGAACGCTCGCATGACTTCGCCTCTCATCGGTGCGCCCGCCCCAGTCGCGCCTTTAGGGCGCTGACCCGATGTTGGTGACCTGCGAGGTGATCCGCGTGTAGACGTTGATGAGCGCCTGACCAAGCGTCGGAATGGTGGGAATCAGGAGGATTCCAATTCCGGCGGCGACGAGCGCGTATTCGATGATGTCCTGGCCGGACTCTTCATGTGCCAGACGGCGAAGCAGTGGGGTCATTGTCTGAGCTCCAGATCGGGGTGAAGATCCCAGTATTCCCGACCGCTGCGCCCCGATCGCGCGGCAGCCGGTTCTCCAGACGGTAAAGCGGCGACGTCGTCGGCCGAACCTCGCGTCATTGCGCCGGTTAGCGTCAGGAGCGGCACACCGGCGTGTGGGGCATTATCGCAGGGTCGGAGGCTCCCCGTTCACGTTTCGACACACTGACCCCTCCGTAGTGATGGAGGCCGACTAAAGACATTCGAGAGCTTGACTTATTGGAGCGGCTCGACAGCCGGGAAAACGGCCGAGGGGCTATGCCGGCAGCGCTTCGAGACGATCGCCCAGACGATCGCCCAGACGCAATCCGGCAGCCTGGCAGGTGCCGGCGCCCAGTTCGACCACGGCGAAGGCCCGCCAGGCGAGCCGGATGCGGCGCGGCGGCACCCCCGCTGCAATGGCCACCACCGCCCCCCGCCGGTCCGCGAACACGACGTCGATGGCAAAGCGCATTCCGAAGGTGTGAATCCCCTGCGAGGGCGCGATCACGAGGGCCTCGCCTGGCGCCAGCGCGTCGCGACCGAGCAGGCCGCGCCGGCGCGAGGCGCTGTCGGCGGCAAGCGCGGCGCGGTTGGCGAGCAGCGACGAGGTGCCGGCCACCCGCAGGGCGAAGACGTGAGGCAGGCGCGTGACGGCGTCGAGGAAGTGCGGCTGATGGCGGCGCGCCATCACGGTTCGAGCGGCACGCGCATCACGTAGCGCACGGCCTGGCCGTTGAGATGTGCCGGCTCGAACTGCCAGGCCTTCGCCGCCGCGAGCAGCATGCGGTGGCGGTAGAGCGTCTGGCCCGGCGCCAGGGACTTCGCGCGCAGCCGCACGCGCTCGACGGCGCCCTGCTCGTCGATGAGCAGTTCCAGGTACGGCCAGTCGTCCGGCACCTCGGAATCCGGTTCGAGCAACGACGACGGCAGTTGCTGGCGCAACATCACCGGCGGCGCCACCTCGGCATCGTTGGCCGAATACGTGGCGCGCGCGCGGGCGCCGCGTCCGGCCGCAGCCGGTGCCGCCGGACGTCGGGTGTCGGCGCCAGGCAGGTTCGTTGTCGTCGACGCGGTGGGCGGAGTCGGCGGCACGGTCGCCGGCGGGACGCTCGTCGTCGTCGGCGGGGCGCCGATGGCCACCTCGAAGGCGCGACGCTGGTCGGTTGCCGGCGGCGCGGCGCGCGCGCCGGGGATATCGGCGTCGGCCGTGGCGGCGCGCGTGGCTACGCGTGGCGCTCGCCGCCGACCGCTGGCATCGCTCTCAGACGTGGACGACGGGGCGTCTCGCGCGGCAACTGGTGCGGACCTGCCCGCGGAGGTGCCCGCGGACGCTGTCGACGGCGGCGGGGTGGCGGATGTCGCCACCGGGGCGGCGCGTGCGACGTCGCGGGCGGCTCCGGCGCCATCGGGCGCAGGGCGCCACACCATCGAGACCAGCGCGGCGATCACCACGGCGGCGCCGCCGAGCAGCCGCGGATCGGGAAACGACGGGCGCCAGAGGACCCAGCGCGTCAGGCGCGCCGACCAGCGCTGGTTGCGGCGCTCGCGCTCGACCGTCAGCAGGCGCAGGCGCCGCAACTCCGCGTCCGGCGCTAGCGGCGCCGGACCTTTGCGGCGCTCCGCCGTGGGCTCGATCGCGGCCGCCGGCTCCGGCTCCGGCGCAATCGACATCGGCGGCGTCGGCGCGGACGTGAACGGCGGCGCCTGCATGACGGCGGGGCGCGGCGAGGCGACAAACGGCGGCGGGATCTGCGCGCTGGGCGTCGGGAAGGGCAGCGGCGCCGGCGCGCGTTCCGGCGGCGTCCACGCTGGGGCGACGGCCGCGCCTGACGCAAGGCTGGCGGAGGCGGGAGCGATCGGGACCGGCTCGACCCGCGCGGGCGGCGCCGCCAGCACCGCCAGCGCGCGCGTGGCGAGCCGTGCGATGGCGGCGCGGCGGTTGCCGATCGGGAAGGCGGCGAGGTCGGTCGACAGGTCGCGGGTCGAGGGTCCGTAGGCCAGGGCCTCGAGCGCCTCGGGGACCTCGCTGTTGCCGAGCATCGCGCGCAGCAGATCGGCCACCGCGTCCGGCGACTCGACGTCGGTCGTGTCCGGCAGTTCCAGATCGCCGGCCCGCGTGATGAAACACGTCTCGGGACTCACGAGCGACGGGCGGCTGTTCATCGCCGCGTTGACGTCGCTCAGCATGGCCGCTTCCTGCACCACGGCCACGGCGTCCTGCCAGGTCAGGGGAACGTCCAGCGCGAGGATGCGCGCGATGGAGATGCGGGTCGGGTCCATGGTGCGGGCGCCGGGGGCGCGGCCGTGCCCATGAGCCTACACGATTCGGGGGGGCACGACCTGCGCTCGGTCAGGTCCGGCGGGCCCCGCGTGCCGGGGGGCACGCGGGGCGCGACGGGAGCGTCAGAAGCGGAACGCCACGTTGAAGCGGACATTGCGCGGGCCGTAGACCTGCGCCGGCGAACCGAACTGCGGCAGCGTGTTGAGGGCCCCGGCCGGGTCGCCGTTCTGGCGCAGGTTGATGGTGCCGCTCAGGGTGCGGGCATCCCAGAACGTGTTGACGTTGGTCAGGTTGTTGAAGTCGACCGACGCCTCGAGCTCGCGGGCGCCCCAGCGCTGCGTCTTGAAGACCCGCAGGTCGCCCACCGTGCGGCTCGGCAGGCGGAACGAGCCGAGGGGCTCGACGTTCACCGTGCTGTTGCCGCCGACGGTTTGCGCCACCACGACC
>JANNIB010000326.1:0-2450 GCA_031404695.1 Acidobacteriota bacterium | reverse complement strand
ACGGGCCGTCCGTTCGGCGGGGTCCCCAGCGCGGCAGCCGCGCTGGGGTGCCGGCACCTCCCTATTTGGTCTTGCTCCGTGCGGGGTTTGGCCTGCCACGTCTGTTGCCAGCCGCGCGGTGCGCTCTTACCGCACCTTTTCACCCTTACCCTTCGACTCGCATTCCACGCCTTACGGCGTGAAATGCTCGCTCAGGGCGGTATATTTTCTGTGCCACTTTCCGTCGGGTCGCCCCGCCCGGGTGTTACCCGGCGCACTGCCCTGTGGAGTTCGGACTTTCCTCCCCGGGCCGTCGCGCGCTCTTGCGAGCGCGCCATGGCCACGCGGCGGTCATCCGGTTCACTGCGGCCGTTCTCCTATCCGTCGGTCTCCTGTGAAATACGATACTGCTCGAGCTTCTTGTAGAGATTGCTGCGCGGCGTATCCACCACTTCGGCGGTCTTCGAGATGTTCCAGGCGTTGTCGCGCAGTTTCGTCACCAGATACGCGCGCTCCGAGCTGGCCTTGAACTCGTGCAGCGTCGGCGCGCGCATCCAGTCATTATCGGGGGCCGGCGCCGATTGGTCAACGCGCGCGGCGTCCGACAGCCGCAGATCGCCGACGTCGATGGCGTCGGCATTCGACATGATCATCAGCCGCTCGACGGTGTTGCGCAGCTCGCGGATGTTGCCGCGCCAGGCGTGCTGGCGCAGCCGCTCCATCGCCGCCGCGGTGAAGGTCTTGCGGCGGAAGTTGTTCTCGCGCGAGAAGCTGTCGGCGAAGTGCCGCACCAGCACCGGGATGTCGTCGCGCCGCTCGCGCAGCGGCGGCACCCAGATCGGCACCACGTTCAGGCGGTAGAACAGGTCCTCGCGGAAGGTGCCCCTGGTGATCTCCTGCTCGAGATCCTTGTTGGTGGCGGCGATGACGCGCACGTCCACCTTGAGGAGCCGATTCGACCCGAGCCGCTCGAGTTCCTGCTCCTGCAGCACGCGCAGCACCTTGGCCTGCGTCTTCAGGCTCATGTCGCCGATCTCGTCGAGGAAGATCGTGCCCTTGTCGGCCTGCTCGAACTTGCCGATCTGGCGATCGCTGGCGCCGGTGAACGAGCCCTTCTCGTGGCCGAAGAGTTCCGACTCGATCAGTTCGTCGGGGATGGCCGCGCAGTTGACCTGCACGAAGGCGCCGTCGCGGCGCAGGCTCTCGCGGTGCACGGCGCGGGCCACCAGTTCCTTGCCGACGCCGCTCTCGCCCCAGATGAGCACCGTGGCGTTGGTGGGCGCGGCCTTCTCGATGGCGGCGCGCACGCCCGTGAGCCCGGGGCTGTCGCCGACGATCTGGTGCTTCTTCTCCTGATCCTTGCGCAGCGTACGGTTCTCGGCGCGCAGGCGCCGTGAGTCGACGGCGTTGCGCACCAGCACCAGCACGCGCTCGGTCTCGAGCGGCTTCTCGACGAAGTCGAAGGCCCCCAGGCGGGTCGCCTCGACGGCGGTGCTGATGGTGGCATGGCCCGACATCACCACGATCGGCGTCGTGTCGGTGAGGTGCGTCAGGCGCTGCAGCACCTCCAGACCGTCCATCCCCGGCATCTTGATATCGAGAAACACCAGATCCGGCGCCTCGCGTTCGACCAGCGCCGCGCCCTCCTCGCCGGTGGCCGCCAGCATCACCGCATAGCCCTGGTATTCCAGGATCATGCGCAGGGAATCGCGGATCGCGGCATCGTCGTCGATGACCAGAATGCGGGCGGACATACCGTGACGGGTCATCGGGCTCCGGAGGGCACAGGCACAGGCACGCGGCTAGCGCGGGTCGGCGCGGACGACCCGCAGCAGACGTTGATCGAGCGCGGGGTCGAGCACCAGCACCGCCACCGGTTCGCCGGGTCGCCGCTGCTCGAGCATCTGCCGGAGGCCGGCAATCGTGGCGACAGGGCGCCGGTTCACGTGCAGTAGGACCTGGCCGCGTTCGAGGCCGGCTTCGGCCGCCGGACTGACCGGCTCCACGCGCTGCACGAGCAGGCCGCTCACTCCTTCGGGGACGTCGAAACGACGTGCGTTGCCGGGATTGATCTCGATGAGCGTGAGGCCGAGTTGCGGCGTGGTGGTCTGCGGCGCCGGGGCGGTGCCAGGGGCGACGCGATCGCCCGAGACGCGAGGAGGCCGTTCGGCCAGTTTCATGACGGCGCTCATCTCGCGGCCGTCGCGCAGGTACTGCACACGCGCGGGCTGGCCCGGCACGCCGCGCGAGACGACGCGAATCATCGCCTGGTCGCTGTCGACCGCGCGGCCGTCGATGGCGGTGATGACGTCGTACGGCCGCAGCCCGGCGCGCGCCGCCGGCGAGCCGGGCGTGACGTCTTCGACGATGGCACCGGACGTGGGGCCGAGGCCGAGCGCCTGGCGCAGCTCGCCATCGACGGCGCGCAGCGCCACGCCGAGATAGCCGCGGGCCACGCGGCCGGTCTCGAC
>JANNIB010000325.1:0-8818 GCA_031404695.1 Acidobacteriota bacterium | reverse complement strand
ATGGCCGCGCGATCGACGCCACCACGGTCGTGTCGGGTATCGATCCGAAGACCACCTACGGCATGTGCGATCCGATGGCGCTGCCGGCCGAGGTCCGCTGGCGGGCCAGAAACTTCCGTACCGCCGGCACGCTCGCCAAGGTGAACCTGGCGCTTTCGGCACTGCCAGTCGTGCCCGGTGCGGACCGCGAGCAGCTCGCCACCCGCATCCGCATGGCGCCGGATCTCGACGCCATGGAGCGCGCCTTCGACCACGTGAAGTACGGCGCCTTCTCCCCCACGCCGTGGCTCGAAGCGCTCATCCCGACGCTGGCCGATCCATCGCTGGCGCCGCCGGGCGCACACGTGATGTCGATCTACGCGCAGTACGCGCCGCACACCTTGCGCGACGGTACATGGGATACGGCCCGCAGCGGCTTCCTCGACGCCGTGCTGACGACGCTCGACCGCTACATGCCGGGCATCCGCGGCCTCATCGTCGAAGCCGAAGTGCTGACGCCAGCGGATCTCGAACGTGAATGGGGCATGGCCGGCGGCCACATCCACCACGGCGAACTGGCGCTCGATCAGCTCTTCACGATGCGGCCGCTGCTTGGATGGAGCCAGTACCGCACGCCCATCAACGGGCTGTGGCTGTGCAGCGCCGGCACGCACCCGGGCTTGGGCCTGACGGGCGGCTCAGGGGCGAATGCGGCGCGCGCAATCCTCGGGGCGAAGTAATTCGAATCCCAGAAGAGCTGTGGTTTACTGAGCCACAGTTCTCCATGTCTCGATTGCCCGCGATCGCGTTCTGCCTCGCCCTGCTCGGAGGCGCCGCCCCTGACGCCCAGGTCGCGCCTTCTGCGGGGAGTGCGACACCAGCCGCGGCGCTCTGCCGCGTGGTCGACGACTACGTGCAGCTCTACCAGAAGGACACGCTCGCCGAGTGGAAGGCGCTCTTCCTGCCCTCCTTCACCTCGACCTCACCGCGGGCCGACGGTGGCGTGACGGTGCGCACGCTGGAGGAGTTCTACCAGTCGCAGGTGCGCGGCTTCGCCCGCGCCACGACCATGTCGGAGTCGTTGGAAAACGTCGCCATCCAGCAATCCGGGCGTCTGGCCACGGCGTGGGCCGACTTCGTCTTCCATCAGGACGGCACGTCGCGCCGTGGACGGCTGGTGCTCACACTGGTCGACACCGACACCGCGTGGCGGATCGCAAGTCTGCTCTTCTCGTACTGAGCGTGCCCCGACCAATCGAGGCCGCACTCTCGCCAGGGCGCGGGAGGTCACAGGTACGAGCCGGGGGCGAAGGCCCGCCGCTTGCGCAGGAAGTTGGTCCGCTGCGCCGGCGGCAACGCGCGCCAACGCGCGATGAGCTCATCGAGCGCGCGGGCGCTTTCGCGCTGCAGCGCGTCGAGGCGCTGCTGGCGCGTGACCGTTCGCCGCTTCGGCTTTGGCTTGGCCATCGGTCTTCTCCAGGACCTCCACCACCGCCAGGTCGCGGGGCCGCCCGGCGGCACGCTTGCTGCGGATGATGTCTCCGAGCGACGCCACGGCAATAGCAGCGCCTTCCAGTTCCACGATGGTGGCACGTGATCGCACACCCTCGAACGAGCGGATTCCGTGCACCGTGCCCATGAAGTCCACTTGCAGGCCGTCGTCGCGGATCACGCGAAACAT
Organism: Acidobacteriota bacterium; assembly: GCA_031404695.1. Classification (GTDB taxonomy): domain Bacteria; phylum Acidobacteriota; class Vicinamibacteria; order Vicinamibacterales; family UBA2999; genus CADEFD01. The sequence goes on along the minus strand of JANNIB010000325.1, from coordinate 7,158 downwards.
GTCCGAGACGGGATAGTACGGCCGCAGCACCGTCGCGCCGAGCCTGATCGCGAACTGCTTTACCTTCTGCAGATTCCGCGGCGTGCGGCGGAACAGGAAGTCGAAGTCCACGGTCGTGACCGGCGCTCCCTGCAGTGCCGCTCCGGCGTTCCCGATGAGGACGGCCTCGAGAGACACCGCCTTCAAGGCACGGCCTACTTCGACGAGAAACGGCGCGGCGTCCACGCCACCGAGTATAGGGCCGGCGCCGTCAGCCGCGAATCGCCGTCGCCGGGGCGATGCGCGAGGCGGCTACGGCCGGGGCGAGATTCGCCGCGAGGGCCACGAGCAGCAGCAACGCGGCCGCTCCGGCGTAGGCGAGCGGATCGATCGCGCTCACGCCGTAGAGCATCGACTGCAGCACGCTGGTAGCGCCGGCGGCCAGCACCGCGCCGAGGCCCACGCCAACGAGCGCGAGTCGTGTGCCCTGGCCGAGCACCATGCGCAGCACCTGCCCGCGCTCGGCGCCGAGCGCCATGCGGATGCCCACTTCGCGGGTGCGCAGGCTCACCGAATAGGCGATGACGCCGTAGAGTCCGACCGCGGCCAAAAGCAGCGCCAGCACCCCGACCACGCCGATGATGGCAGCGCCGATGCGCGTCGGGGCGAGCGTGGCCTCCACCGATTCGGTCGCCGCGCCTTCGGCCGTGAACACCGCATCGGGCTCCAGCGCCCACACCGCCCGCTTGAGCGCGGTCACGACACCGGCAGCCGGACCGGCCGTGCGCACGACCAGATCGATCGAACGGCTCGTGCCGATCGGCATGTGCGCGTAGGCGGTCGGCGCTTCGCCCGCCGAACGCACCTTGTGGTCGCGCGACACGCCCACGATCTGCAGCGGCGGCCGCTCGAGGCCGCCCGAATGCACGACGCGGCCGACCGCGCTCTGCCCGGGCCAATAGGTCTTCGCGAAGGTCTCGTTCACGATGATGACGGGCCGATCGTTCAGGGCCTCGTCTTCGGTGAAGGCCCGACCTTCGACCAGCGGCACGCCCATCACCGCGAAGTAGTCGGCGCCCACGTAGGTCGTGTCCACGGAGGTGCCGTCGTCGTCGGCATCGTGATGCCCCGGCACCGCAAACGAGTTCATGTTGATGTCGGGCCCGAGCGGCAGGCGCGTCGAGAGCGCCGCGGCGCTCACGCCGGGCACGGCGCGCGCCGCCTCGAGCACGCGCGCGGCCAGCGCGGCGGTGCGCTCGGCGTCGTAGCCGTTCATCTGCGGGCTGAACGACAGCCCGGCAACGCGCGACGGGTCGAAGCCGAGGTCGGTGGCGCGCGCCACGACGAGGCCGCGTGCCAGCAGCGCCCCCGACACCAGCAGCACCAGCGACAGCGCCAGCTGCCCCACCACCAGCGCGTCGCGCAGCGTCACGCGCCGCCTGGTCGAGCCGCCGCCATCGAGCGTGTCCTTGAGCGCCGGCACCAGATCCGGACGCGAGGCCGACCACGCCGGCGCCAGCCCGAAGACGAGCGCCGTCAGCACCGAGACGACAGCGGCAAAGAGCAGCACCGTGCGATCGAGCGAGAAGTCGAAGGTGGTCGGAATGGGCAAGGCGGTCGCCGCAAAAGCGCCGATGAGACGGCCCGCCCAGGCCGCCAGCAGCACGCCGGCTATGCCGCCGACGAGCGCCAGGACGAGACCTTCGCTGAGCAACTGCCGCACCAGGCGTCCACGCCCGGCGCCGATGGCGGCGCGCACTGCCATCTCACGCCGGCGCGCCGAGCCGCGCGCCAGCAGCATCGCCGCCACGTTCGCGCAGGCGATGAGCAGCACCAGGCCGACGGCGCCGAGCAGGCCGGCGCTGGCGGCCCGCACGTAGCCATCCACCATCGGATGGAAGCGGATGTTAGCCACCGGTACCAGGGTCACGACGGCCTTCTCGTTGGTGCGCGGATATTCGGTGGCCAGCTGTGCGAACACGGCATCGGCCTGAGCGCGCGCCTGGGCGATGGTCTGCCCCTCGGCCAGGCGGCCCTTCACGAACAGCCAACGCGTCGAACGTCGATCGAGACGCGTCGTGCCGGGGTCGTCCTCGCCGGTCCACTGCATCCCGGTGAACTGGAAGCGTTCGACCATCGTCACCGGCACCCAGAAGTCGCTGGCGAGGCCCGGCATCGTGCCTGGGAAGCGCTCCGGCGTCACGCCGATGACGGTGTAGGTCAAGCCGGAGAGCTTCACGGTGGCGCCGACGATGTCGGGCCGGGCGGCGAACTGACGCTGCCACAGCCCGTGGCTCACCACCACTACCGGCGCGCCGCCGGGCGTGGCGTCTTCGTCGGGGCGGAAGCCACGGCCCAGGGCGAGCGGCACGCCCAGCACGTCGAAGTAGTTGGCGGTGACCGACTCCCCGGTGACCAGCAGCGGCGTCGTGGTGGTCGAGAGCACCCCGCGCACGTAGGCATGCGCCGCGAGCGCGTCGAAGGCCGGGACACCGGCGCGCAGCGACTGCAGGTCGAGATACGACGTGGTGAGCTGCATGTCCTCGCCGCGCTGCGCCGAGTAGACCTCGACGAGACGGGCCGGATCGCGCAGCGGGCTCGACTTGAAGAGCACGGCGTTGACGACCGTGAAGAGCGTGGTCGTGATGCCGATGCCGAGGGCCAGCGAGCCGATGGCCGTGAGGGCGAAGCCGGGCCGCCGCATCAGCTGGCGGGCCCCGACGCGCAGGTCCTGCAGGAACTCGTCCACTCCGCCCTCCACCTAGAGTCTTACGTCACTTCGCGTCCCCGGGTTCGACCCCGGTGGAGCGGAAAGGCGGGCGCCGGTGTCCAACCATGCGCCAGGAGATTACACTCCCCGCTGGTGATGCCTCACGCGACTTGCCGGTCTGTGCTGTTCGCCCTGGCGCTGCTCGTCGCCGCCGTGGCGGGGCCGCTGCGCCTGGCGGCGCTCGACGGCTCGCTGCAGGGGCCGGTGCGCGACAGCCCGGCGCGCCGTCAGGGGTCGGCCTCGATCCGTGGCGTCGTGGTCGACGGCATGAGCGGCGCCCCGATTCGCCGCGCCGCCGTGTCGCTCGTCATCGAGGAGCCCGATCGCGAAGGCTCGCGCGTCGAGGCGACCACCGCCGACACCAGCGGCCAGTTCGCGTTCACGGGCGTGCCCGGCGGCCGGGTGCAGGTCACGGCGTCGCGCGTCGGCTACTTCGACTACGACAACCTCTGGAACGGCGAGCCCGAAGAGCCGCAGTGGCAGACCATCGCCGCGGGCCAGCGGATTCAGGGCGTGCGCATCGCGCTCTTCCGCGGCGGCGTCGTTGCCGGACGGGTGCTCGACGAGTTCGGCGAGCCGGCGGTGGGCGTCGAGATCGAGGTGCTGCGCAAGGAACCCGGCAACAGCGGCGGCGGCGTCCGCGCGACCTCGTCGCCGATCACGCCGACCACCGACGACACCGGCGCCTTTCGCGCCTGGGGCCTCGCCCCCGGCGACTACCTCATCGGCGCCCGTCCCAACCGCTTCGTGGCCGACACGCCGATGGACGAGGAGGCGCGCCGCCAGGGCTACGCCGCCACCTACTTCCCGGGCACGCCGAGCCTGTCGAACGCGCGCGCCGTGCGGGTCGAGCCCGGACGGGAGACCGCCGGCGTCTCGTTCGGACTCGTCATCGTGCCGCTCGCTACCGTCCGCGGCGTCGTGCAGTTGCCGCCGGAAACCCCGGGGCGCGCTATCAACCTCGGCGTCGGCCTGGTGGCGCCACAGCGCCTCGACGGCTTCGTCACGCGCGGCGCGCGGCCCGACAACGACGGCAGCTTCGAGATTCCACGCCTGGCTCCCGGCACCTATCAGGTGAGCGCGCGCCACATTCAGCAGGGCGGCGTCGAGTACTGGGGCACGGCCGAGATCGAGGTGAACGGCAGCGATCTCGACGGCGTGGCTTTGCCGATGCGGGCCGGCGCGATCGTCCGCGGCCGCGTGCGCAGTGAGAGCGGCGAGCCGGTGGGCGTGCCGGTGATGGTCGCGCTCAACCAGGCCGACGGTGGCCGGGCACCCATGCCGCGGCCGGCCCGCACCTACTCGGACGGATCGTTTCGCCTCGAAGGCGTCTTCGGCACGCAGCACGTGCGCGTGGTCGAGGCGCGCACCATACCAGGGGCCGAGGCGCCTGGCATCAACGTGCGGACGCTGCAGGACGTCACGGCGGCGACGCGCCAGCTCACGACATGGTGGGTGAAGTCGATCATGCTCAATGGACGTGACGTGACCGACGAGCCGGTGACCTTCGCGGGCGGCGAGGTGATGCTCGACGTCACCATGACCAACCGCGCTGCCAGCGTGCGCGGCACGGTGACCTGGAATCGGACTCGTGGCGGCCGTCGACCGGCTGTCGTCGTGTTCGTGGACGACGACTCGATGTGGGGACGGCCGTCGCGGCGGATTGGCGCTTCGGAGGTGGACGAGGCGGGCCGCTTCGACGTGCGCGGCATGGCCGGCGGCGAGAGTTACCTGGCGATTGCCGTCGAAGGCGCGGCGCGGGCGGTCATCGCCAGGCCCGAGATGCTGCAGGCACTCAGGCCATTTGCCACGCCGCTGCGGATCGACGAGGGCGGCATGCACGAGCTGGCGCTTACGGCCGTCTCCCGCCCACGGCCCTGAGCGGCGCGTCCGCCCGCGCCCGGACGGCCGTGTCGCCGGTCGCTGCGTCCAAGTAGAATCGCGCGTCTGCCCCCTCAGAAGGCGGTCGTCATGCGTCGAGCGTTCGTGTCCGTCGCTCTCGTCGTGCTGGTGATGCTGTGTGGGTGGCTGCAGGCTCAGGCCTCGGCGCAGGCCGGGGCGCCGGTGACCGGACCGCGCGGCACCGTCACGGGCGAGCCTGCCGCCGCCGGAACCGCCGTGCTGCGTGGCACCGTCGTTGCGGCCGACACGGGCGCGCCGTTGCGCAAAGCCGATGTGCGGGTCTTCGGCAACGCGGGTCAGGGCAGCCGACAGGCCACCACCGACGACCAGGGCCGCTTCGACCTGCGGGAATTGGCCGGCGGCCGCTACACGCTCACGGCCGCGAAGAACGGCTTCATCTCGCTGCAGTACGGACAGCGTCGTCCCGCTGAGCGCGGCACGCCGATCGATCTCGCGGTGGGTCAGACACTCGACAGGATCACGCTCGCGCTGCCGCGCGGCGGCGTCGTCGCCGGTCGCATGACCGACGAGGCCGGCGAGCCGGCCATCGGGGCGCAGGTGCAGGTGCTGCGCTACGCGTTCGCGCGCGGCGGCCGGCGCCTGCAGCCGGCCGGACGCGGTGACGCCACCGACGATCAGGGCAGTTTCCGCATCTACGGATTGAACGCGGGCGACTACTACGTCTCCGCCACGCTTCGTACCGGCTCGATGATGATGATGGCCAACGGACGGCCCGCCCAGGACGATCAGCAGGGCTACGCACCCACCTACTATCCCGGCACGCCGAGCCGCAGTGATGCCGAGCGCGTCACCGTCGCCGTCGGGCAGGAGGTGGGCGGCATCACGTTCGGATTGACGCCGACGCGCGTCGCCCGAATCAGCGGCCGCGTCATCGGTCTCGCCGGCAATCGCCGGGATGCCTACGTCATGGCGAGAACCGACGACGGCGTCGGCGGCTTTGCCGGCGGGATGCAGTCGGGCGGTCAGGTCGACGAGGATGGCGCCTTCCACCTGGCCGGCATCGCGCCGGGCCGCTACGTGCTGCAGGTGCAGCCGCAGGGACGCCGGGAAGAAGACGACCTGGTCGGCATGGTCACGGTGACCGTCGCCGGCACCGACCTGACCAACGTGGTGATCGCCCTGCAGCGCCCGGGCACCATCACCGGCCGCATCGAGTTCGAGGGCGGAGTGCCGGCCACCGTCCGACCGTCACAGGTCCGCGTATACCCGAATGTGGTCGATGAGAACTCTGCACGGTCGATGATGAACAGTCAGCCGCAGACCCATGAAGATTTCACGTTCACGATGCGCGGCGCCCTGGGCCCGGTGCTGCTGCAACCCAGTGCACCGCCGGGCTGGTATCTGAAGTCGGTGACGCTCGACGGAGACGACATCACCGAAACGCCGGTGCCCCTGGTGGCGGGCACCAACCTGACCGGCGTGCGCGTGCTGTTGACGCAGAACAAGTCGACCCTCTCCGGTGCGGTGCGCGACGATCGCGGCGCGCTCGTGCTCGACGCGACCGTGATCGTGTTTCCCGACGACGAGGCGCGGTGGTCGAGCAGCACCCGCCGCATCCGCACCAGCCGCCCCGATACCCAGGGTCGCTTCGAGCTGACCGGATTGCCGCCCGGGACTGACTACCGGATCGTCGCCGTACAGGACCTCGAAGACGGGCAGGCCTTCGATCCGGAGTTTCTCGGCGGCTTGCGCGATCGCGCGGAGCGGTTGACGCTGGCCGAGGGAGAGACCAAGACAGTGGAGCTCCGGCTGCGGCAATGACCGCCGAGTCGTAAACGACCCGCATCGGCCGCGCGTAGACTTCAGCAGATGCCTCCCCGCCCCTTCGCCGCGTCGCGCCTCATCGTCGCCGCCACGCTCTGCATACTCGTGCCGGCTCAGCTGATGGCGCAACCGGCGGGCCAGCGCACGCCGCCGCGGATGATCCGCCCGGGCGAAGAAGCCCCGAAAGGCACGGCGATGCTGCGTGGCGCGGTCGTCGCGGCCGACACCGGCGCGCCGATCCGGCGGGCGCAGGTGCGGGCGTCGGCCCCCGGCGCGCAGGAGACACGCACGACGCTCACCGACGAGCAGGGCCGCTTTGAGCTGAAGGAACTGACCGGCGGCCGCTACACCATCACCGCCACCAAGGGCGGCTTCGTGAGCCTGCAGTACGGGCAGCGACGGCCGAGCGAACCGGGTACGCCGGTCGATCTCGCCGCCGGACAGACGCTCGAGAAGCTCGTCGTCGGCCTGCCGCGCGGCAGCGTCATCACGGGTCGAGTGGCCGATGAGTTCGGCGAGCCGCTCACCGGTGCCCAGGTGCGGGTGCTGCGCTACGGCTACGCGGCCGGGGCGCGGCGGCTGCTGGCGGCTGGGCAGAGCGATCGCACCGACGACCAGGGGACGTTTCGCGTGTTCGGACTTCCACCGGGCGACTACGTGGTGTCGGCCACGCTCAACGAAGATCGCGCGCTCTTCAGACCGCGTGCCGGCGGTGCCGACGA
>JANNIB010000324.1:0-5026 GCA_031404695.1 Acidobacteriota bacterium | reverse complement strand
GGCCAGGCAGACGCCCAGCCGCAGGCGCGTCAGCAGCTGAAGCCAGCGCACGCCGGCCTTCTGGTAGGGCCGCAGCGTCGCCTGCAACGACCGGCCGGGATCGGCGTCCAGCGTACCGGACGGACGGCCAAGCGACTCGGCACCCGAGATGACCGACGACCGCGGCAACATCGGCACGAAGGCCAACCTGGCGCTGCCCGGCAAGCGCATGCTGTCGAGCATGGCGCCGACGATCGTGGCGAAAGACGGCAAGCTGTTCATGGTGACCGGCTCACCCGGCGGCCGCACCATCATCAACACGGTGCTGATGACCATCCTGAACGTCGTCGACTACGGCATGAACGCGCAGGAAGCCGTGGACGCCGGACGCATGCACCATCAGTGGCTGCCGGATCGCCTGAGCATGGAACGCTACGGCTTCTCGGCCGACACGATTGCGAAGCTGAAGGCGATGGGCCACACCGTGGCCGAAGCCGGCGGCCAGGGCGTGGCGGAAGTCATCGTCGTGGGCAAGGACGGCATCTTCGAGGGCGGCGTGGATGGGCGCGCGCCCGACGGCGGCGCGGCCGGCAAATAACCGGCGCCGCGATCGAATCTCGTGGCTTGCGAACGTTTAGCGCGGCCGCCGGTCCTCGAGCCACAGAATCGGCATCTCGGACGCCAGGGCCTCGAACTCCGGGTCCCCGGTCATGACCACGCCCCGGTGTCGAAGCGCCACAGCCGCCGTGAAGGCGTCGGCGTATGAGATCGCGTGGCGAGCCTTCAGGTGCGCGGCGGCGAGCACCAGCGGACGGTCGACCGGGACCACTCGCAGGGCGAGTTGATCGATGATGCCTACCGCTTGCTGTGCGCGCTGCAGCCCGTGCTCGCGCTCGATCACGTAGAGGCACTCGCCGAACGAAATCAGCGAGAGTAGAACCTGCAGCTCGCGGCCGCGAGCGCGGCGGAGGACCTGGCGCACCCGAGTGCCGGCAGGTTCGCCGTCAAGGTAGGCCAGCAGCGCCCACGAGTCGAGAACGACGACCTTACCGGCGCCGGACACGACGCCGCTCGTCACGCCGGACACGCACGAGCCGCTTCACGAGCGACCGCCCTGGTGTCGCCAGGGCACCGAGTCCGTCGCGTTCGGGGTCCGACAGGACCGGCACGAGGCTAACGACGCCGCCGTAGTCGACCACCCGTACGCGGTCGCCACTCTTCCAGTCGTACTTGTGGCGAAGTTCCGCTGGAATCACCACCCAGCCTTTTTGCGAGACAGTGACAACAGCCATGGCGCTCCCTCGGCTCGTGATACTTCCTGCCCTGAAAGTATAACGCCTGGGCGGCCGCCCTTACTTGGCGGCCGCCGACAGCAGGCGCTGGAGCCCGTGGCGCACCACCAGCACCTGGGCGCCGGACGACGGCGGTCCCTCTGAGGCGAGAAAATGCTGGCCGTCCGGCATCACGCGCAGACGCGGGATCAAGACCTCGCCGGCAATGTCCCCGGCAATCGCGAACAGGCGGCTCGGGCGCCCGGCCGCAAGCGTCGGTCGCAGCGCGACCGGGGCGGACCACACGGCGCCGCCGCTGTAGTAGTAGACCTCTCGGCCAGTCTGGTCCCATCCCACGACCCGACCGCCGTCGACCGACACCTGCACCCGTCGTTCCGGCTCGTCGAGACTCCGGACGAACGTCTCAACCCCGGAGCCCGCCGACTCTGACGTGGCCACTGCGCGCCCATCTGGCGACGGCCGAATGGTCAGGCTGGTGCCGGCCGTCGCTGGCGTCCACAGGCGAACGGCCTTCGACGGATCGCCGAGCGGCGCCCGAAGAACGGATTGGGCGCCGGCCCCTAGCGCTGTCAGGAAGACCACATCGCCCTGTGACGTCACGGCGAATGACCCGGTCGCAACGCCGGTAATCACGGGCGGACCGGCAACCTCTGCCCCAGGGACGATAAGGCGGAGGGCGTTGGTCCCAATTTCAAATGCCAGCAGTGCCCCTCCGGGCGCCCACTCGACGTCCGACAACGACATGGGCGCACTAGTGGGCGAGAGCCGATTCCTGACCGTGTCGAGGACGACGACGCTGGAGCCCGAGGTCTCATTGAGGGACGTCGCGATGAGCGTGCCATCTGGCGACGGCACGGCATTGTTCATGAAGCGACGCGGCTCCTCGGTGAGCACGTGCCGCTGCCCGGCACGGTCGTAGATGACGAGCTGACGCAGGGCCGACCCGGCGGTCAGCGACGAGAGCGTGTCGTCGACGGCTGCGAAGGTCGCGAGTCCTCCAGAGTTGACCTCCACCGACACGCCGAGGCGTCTCCCCGTCGCCAGTTGCAGGCTGCTGCCATCGAACGGCGCCGCCCACAGCTCGCCGTCGAAGGCGTACACGAGCAGCCCATCAATCGCGAACCTGGGGGAGCTGCCGGGGCCAAGCATCGCCGCCCGCCCCGTCGCGAGCGAGTAGGCCCCGAGGCGAAATGGCGGCCGTGCGCCCACCTGGAACACCAGGATCTGTCCGTCGGCGGTGGCCGTCGGCCACCGCAGGCTGACGCCGTCGAACGCCGTCGCCGGCACGACGACTTCCGAGTCGCCGCCGGCCGCTGGGACGGCGTACAAGTCGGGCGAGCCTGAGCTGGCGTAGACGATGCGGTCGTCAGGCAGCCAGACGCCTCCAAATCGCGTGCCTCCCAGCGCCGTGATCGCGACCGACGGACCACCGGCCACGGGCACTCTCATCAGCTGCTGCGAGGCGGTCGACGCGTAGGCGACGTGCCGGCCGTCCGGCGAGAAGAACGGCACCTGGGGACTGCCGGTGCCCACCACGACCCGGGGCGCCTTGTCGTCGAACGACCTGAGCAGCAACTGCCCAGTGCCATCCGCCGCAGTCCACGTCAGCGCCAGCGTCTGGCCATCAGGCGACAGCGCCATGCCTTGAGGATTCGGCCCCCCGGAGCGGTCGCCCGAGATCGTGAACGCGGTGGTGTCTGCCGTGGGCTCGGTGCGACCGCTCAGCAGCGCGCCGCCGGTCACAAGCGCCCCTGCCAACGCGGCCGCAACCAAACCGACCGGCAGCACCCAGACGCGACGCGTCGGGCGTGACCCGGCGTCCGCCAACGTGGCCTTGCGTGCGGCGTCCCCCGCCGATCCCGCGGCACCCGCCAGGTGGAACGCCAGGTCGCGCGCCGACTGGAACCTGTCGGCCGCATTCTTCTCGAGGCAGTGCGTCACGATGCGCGCCACTTCGGCGGGCACCGGCACGCCGAGCGTCTCGAACTCCGCCGGCTCGCTCTTGAGGATAGCGTTCAGCGTCTCGACGCCCGAATCGCCGCTGAACGCCCGCTGCCCCGCCAGCATCTCGTAGAGCGTGACGCCAAGCGAAAAGATGTCCGCACGATGGTCGGCCTCCACCCCGCGCACTTGCTCGGGCGCCATGTAGCCCACGGTGCCCATCACGGTGCCATGGGCGGTCGCCGGCCGTGTCGCCACCGTGGACGCGTCCCCTGGCACCCCGGTGGCCGACTCCCGAAGTTTGGCTAGACCGAAGTCCAACACCTTGGCCGCGCCGTCGCGGGTGACGAAGATGTTGTCGGGCTTCAGGTCGCGGTGCACGATGCCGCGGTCGTGCGCCGCCGCCAGCGCGCGAGCCACCTGCGTCGCCAGTTCAATCGCCGTGCGCACCGGCAGCCGTCCGCGCGCGATGCGAGCGCCGAGCGTTTCGCCTTCGAGCAGTTCCGAGACGATGTAGGGGCCGTGCTCCGCGCTGCCCGGGCCGATATCGAAGACCGCCAGGATGTTCGGGTGGTTGAGCGCGGCGGCGGCGCGCGCCTCCTGCTCGAACCGCGCCAGCCGATCGGGGTCGGTAGCGGAGTCCGCGGCGATCACCTTGACCGCCACCTCGCGGCCCAGTCGGGTGTCGCGCGCCCGGTACACTTCGCCCATGCCGCCCGCCCCGAGCGGGGCGTCGATCGCGTAAGGCCCGAGGGTGGTGCCGGCTGGCAAGCTCATGTGGCCGTGATTCTATCGCCAGCGGTCCGCCCGCCGGACGCAGAACAGCTATGCGAAGGGGTTCTCGACCTTGACACCAAGAATCAGCTGGCCCGGATTCAAGTCTTCGCTGAGCACGACGCCGCACCCCGCGGCCGAGGCCGCGGCCAGAATCAGCGCATCCCAGAACGACAGTTGATTGAGAATCGAGCAGTCGATGGCGTCCTGAATCAGCGCCGGAGACACCTGTATGGTGTCGAACACCGCGAAGGTCTTGAGAATGCCCTTGGCGGCCAGCGGAGGCACTCCAAGTTTCCTCGTCGCCGCCACATAGAACTCCTGCAGTACCTGGGTGGAAATGACACCCTCGGCCGAGGACGATAACCGCGCGATGACCTCGCGGCTGACGCGCTGCTTCTTCGCAGAACCGGCATCCTGCGCGTAGACCAGGACGTTGGAGTCGAAGAAGACCCTACCGGGCATACAGATCCTCACGCGTCCAGCGCTTGCGCGGCGCGCGCCCAGGATGCGCGTCCATCAATCGGAACATCTCGCGCACGGCTGCGTCACGATCGGTGACGACCGTCTTGACGAGCAGTTCGCGCACGAGCGCGTTCAACGTGGTGTCGTGCCGCTGTGCGTAGGCACGGCCGGCCTCGAGCGTGTCCTCATCGAGCGCGAGGGTGATGTTCTTCATGGACACATGATACGTCTACACGTAATACGTGTCCACAGGCCGAATGTGTGTCGCGCGCCCGGTACACCTCCCCCATGCCGCCAGCGCCAAGCGGGGCGTCGATCGTGTCGGACCCGATGCGAGTGCCGAGGGTCAAGGCCATCAGTCCGGCGCGTCCTACTTCGTCCCCGGCGCGATCGTCCGCAGGTAGTCGGCGAAGTTGAAGACGAAGACCACCTGATCCAGGACAGCGTCATCCGACCCCTGGCCCGTGGCCGCGACGATGCGCTTGCCATCCGGATGCAGATCGTACCCGGCATTGGTGGCAATCGTGCCCACGAGGATGGTCGGCGACCAGACCCGCGGCGTATCGGCACGGAAC
>JANNIB010000323.1:0-9727 GCA_031404695.1 Acidobacteriota bacterium | reverse complement strand
GGGAGTTGCCTTGAACAAGGCATTGTACAATTTCATGCACGGCATCGGGCTTGATGCCGATGTCCGCAGCTGGTTCGCCGGCAAAGTTCCTCGCACAACCGTCCCGCGAAACTATATTGCGAAGGCCTCGCCGCGGGCCTGCTCCGGCGACATGTAGGCCACGGTGCCCACCGCCGTGCCCACCATCGTGAGCTGGCTGGTGCCGGCGTGAGTGGTGTCGAGATTGCCGCCGGCGTCGGTCAGTTTGGCGACCCCGAAGTCGAGCACCTTCAGCACCCCGGCCGAGGTCACGAAGAGATTCGCCGGCTTGACGTCGCGGTGGATGACGTTCTGCCGGTGCGCGGCATCGAGGGCGGCGGCGGCATCGGCGCCAAACGCCAGCACGTCATCGAGCGGCAGGGCGCCGCCGGCGAGACGTCCGGCGAGCGTGACGCCTTCGAGCAGCTCCATCACCATGAACTGCTGGCCGTCGTGTTCGCCGATGTCGAACAGCGTGCAGATGTTCGGATGGTTCAGCGACGAGATGATGCGGGCCTCGCGCTGGAAACGGTCCACCGCCTCGGGCACGCAGCAGACCTCGCGCGGCAGCACCTTGATGGCGACCCGGCGCCCGAGACGCACGTCTTCGGCCTGGTACACCTCGCCCATCGCGCCCCGGCCGAGGGGCGCGACTATCCGGTAGTGAGACAGCGTCTGGCCAATCATCGGGAGTCGCGCGGCTTTCGATTCTATGTCCGTTCCTCTATGACGTTACGCAGGGGCGCCGTGGCCTGTTTCATGGCCGGCGGATGGACCGGGGACGGCGGGGGACCGGCCGGGTGCGGGCCCGGCACAACGGCGGCGCGCGTTACGACCGGCGCTTGCGAATCACGATGACGTGGTGCAGCGCCAGCAGGCGCCGCAGCGGCGTCAGCAGGGTCTCCACGAACGCCACGGCACCCGCCGCGCCCTGCGGCACCAGCGGGCGGAAGTTCAGACCGCCCGACAGAAGGTAGCGCAGGTAGTTGCGCAGCGGCTCCAGGTGCACGATCTCGAGATCCGGGAAGAGGGACGTGAAGCGCGCCCGATCGCGCACGAACACCAGGTACGACGCCGCCTGATTGGCGCCCACCATCGCCCGGGCGCCGGTGTCCTGATTCCAGCCCACGGCGACCTTGTCGAAGGTCTCGGACGTGAACAGCCGCTTGTAGAGCACCGAGGCGCAGGGGCCGAAGTAGGGCTCGACCAGCACGCAGCCGCCGCCGGGAGGCACGATCCGTCGCAGCTCGCGGAAGAACGCCTCTTTTTCCGGGAAGTGGTGAAAGCAGTTCATGCCGTAGAGCACGCGCACCGAGGCGTCGTCGAAGGGCGTGGCCTGCGCGTCCACGACGGCGTCCAGATGCGCGGCCGGCACGAGGTCGGTCGACAGCACATCCGGGCTGAGGGTCTTGAAGAAGCTCACGCCCGCCCCCAGTTCCACGCGCAGGCCCGGCGTGGCGCCGAAGTACTGATCGTCGAGGGCCCGGCAGGTCCGGTAGAAGTCGGCGAAGACGCCGCGAATCATCGGCTTGCGATCGAGGATCCGCCGGTGGACCACGATCCGCTCCGGACTGTCCATGTCCACGCTTTGAAGTTCCGGTTCGACCAGCAGGCTCGCAAGACCCATCGCGTGCAGCATAACGGAAGCCGTATCATCGCGGCGACCCCCGAGAACCCCTGTGGCGCAACGCAAATGCAAGCGGTTATGCCTCTACTACCTGCTCGTGACTGCGGCCGTGGCGACCGCGCAGGCGCCGCCGGCCGACCCCGCGTATGTCACCCGCGGCCGGCAGACCGAGGTCGTCCAGCGGGCCTTCGCGGCGCGCCTCGAGCGCTTCCACGGCGCGCTGGCTGAGACCCTCCGCAAGACGGCACCGGGCCTGGTGTCGCGGCTGGATCCACCGGCGCCGGCCGTCACCGGCTACCAGCTCCTGCCGCGGATCGTGCCCGATGGTCCGGTGCCGCCGGCAACCAAGCCACAGCCGACCGGTTTTTACTGGGGATGGAGCGACACGCTTTACGCGCGTGAGACCAGGACGCTCGAGCGGCTCGAAGCAGACCTCGCGGCGGTCGCTACGGCGGCCTCGCCCCTGCCGGCGCTGGAGGCACTGGTGGCGGGCTACCAGAAGGTCGCGGCGGCGCGCCGGGCGGTCGATGCCGACGTCGGCTACAACTGGCTCTGGCAGCGCGAGATCGCAAACAACCGGCCACGCTTCGACGCCGCCACCCGGCGCATCGATGCGGCCCTGGCGCCGGCGACCTCTGGTGACCCACCGCCTGCCGAGAGCGATTCGGCCCCCACGCTGCGCGATCTGCCGTCGTTCGTGCGCGTCTCGTCGCCGTCGCCGCGCGAGCACGTGGTGACCGTGGCGATGCAGACCGACATCACGGACGACACGTTCGTGGAGCGTTTCAAGGCCGCGGTCGAAAGCCACTGGACGATGGCCGCCGGCGACGGCGCCTACCGCGTGCACCTCGACATCACCCGCGTGGCACCGGAACTGGTGTACTGCGGCACAGCGGTGCGCCCGGGCGCTGCGCCATGCGCCGCGCCAGACAAGGGTGCCCGCCTCGATCTCGACCGCCACGTCGCGATGTTTCCGACCGGCCGTGCGGCGCTCACCACCGGCGCCTCGGCGCTGCATGTGAGGGGAGGCCGGGCCATCGTGCTGGCGCCGAACGACGTGACGCCGCGCGTGCTCGCGCACGAACTCGGGCACGTGCTGGGATTTCCCGACGCCTATCTGCGCGGCTATCGCGACCTGGGTGCGGAGGGTTTCCGGGTGATCGAGCTGGTGCCCGATCTGACCGACATCATGGCCGCCCCGGGCAGGGGATCGGTCATGTCGCGCCACTTCGAGCAGCTCATCGCGGCTGCGACGAAGGCGCGGTGACGGGGCGCGCCTTCTGCTTTTCCCCCTCCGCCCAGGCCAGGTTGTTTCGGGCCAGCGGGAAGTCGGGCTTGAGCCGCAGGGCTTCGCGGGCCGCCTGAATGGCCTCGTCCCACCGGCCCAACGACGCATTGGCCGCCGCGATGTTGTTGTGCGCCTCGGCGTAGTCGGGGTTGAGCGCCAGCGCCCGTCTGGCCGCGTCGATGCTGCCCTCGAAGTCGCGAGCCTGATACAGCGCCAGCGAGGTGTTCAGATGGCCGTCGGGGGTCTCCACGGGTGCGGCCACCTGCCTCCCGGACACCGACGGCGCCTGTCCACTCAGCACCTGCGAGGCCTTCGCATCCCCTGGGGCCACCTCCAGCGTGTTGCGCGCCAGCGCCTGCGACTCCTCCGGCCGGCCGACGCGGGCGTAGGTCTCCATGAGCAGATGGCGGGCGGCGATATGGCCCGGGCTCAGCGCGATGGCCCGCTGCAGGTGCGGGATCGCGTCGGTGGTGCGGCCGAGTTCCACCAGCCAGCGCGCGAAGAAGAAATGCGGCGCCGGCTCGTCGGGCTGCAACTGCAGGGCGCGCAGGAAATGCCGCTCGGCTACGACCGGGTCGTTCAGGCGGCTGGTCACGATGCCGAGATTGACTTCGAGCGCCGCGTAGTTGGGGTTCAGGACGCGCGCCCGTTCGAACGACTGTCGCGCCTCTGTGAACTGCCCCTTCGCCATCTGCGTCAGGCCGTAGTTCATCAGCCCGCGTCCGTTGCCAGGACTCTTGGCCACCACATCGCGCCACAGCGTCTCCTCGGAGACGTAGTTTTTGTTGCGCTCATGAGTGCCCACGGCGTTGGCGCCCACAGCCAGCAGCGCCACCAGCACGGCGGTGGCGCCGATCGAGCGCCGCCACGCCGGCCACTCTTCACACTGCCGCTGCGCGAAGAGCGCCAGCCCCCACACCACGGCCAGCGACAGACCGATGTAGGGCAGAAACACCCGGTGCTCGTTGGCAACCTCGGCGAGCGGCACGATGCTCGACCCCGGGAGCAGCGCTATGCAGAACCACGCCAGGCCGAAGGCCACTGGTCGCCCCTCCGGCGTTTTCGACGACCTCCAGATCACCCACACGAGCAGGCCGATGAACAACAGCCCGCCGACCACCCGGGTGTCGTACCACTGGGGTATCAGACCCCAGTCGGTATCCGCGGTGAGACCAATCGGCAGGAAGAACAGGCGGCCGTAGTGGAGCCACACGAAGAACTGCGTCAGCAGGTAGTGCAGGCGATCGCCGCCGGCGTAGTTGACGGTCGGGGCATTCTGCGACTCCATGGCGAGGTAGGTCGCGATGCCCACTCCGAACGCCGGCAGAGCCTGGGTGATGGCCCCCATCACCGCTGGCCACGACCGCCGGGAGAACAAGTCGCCCAGCGACAGGCGGCGTTCGAACAGGAAGACGTAGGCGAGAAACAGCGGGGCGAAGATCACGGCTGGCGTCTTCGCCAGCGCCCCGACCATCATCGGCAGCAGGTAGAGATGCCAGCGGCGGCTTTGCGGCACGCGCACGTAGACGAGAAACGAGCCCACGACGCCCATCGCCGACAGCAGCTCAGACCGCGCCGCAATCATGTTCAAAGTCTCGGTGTTGGTGGTGTGCACGGCGTAGAGCGCCGCCGCCAGCAGCGCCGCATGGCGGTGCCACCACTGGTCGCTGACGCCGCCGACGATCGGCGCCCACAGGGCGTAGATCATCGTCCCAAGGACGATCAGCATCAGCAGTTGCGACAGGTGGAACTGCCACACCTCCCCGCCGCCGAGGCGGTAGTCGAGGGCGAGCGTGGTGGTCACGAGCGGTCGATACACCGCATTCGCGGGCAGGCTGCTGAAGGTCGTTGCATCCCTGAAGAACCGCGGGATGTTCGAGACGCTGCGAATGAAGAGGTTGTCGACGATGACGTGGCTGTCGTCGAAGTGGAACGAGTTGCCGAACGAGTTCGAGTAAGCGGCCACGAGGGTGACGACCGCCAGCACGCACGCGCCGGCCAACGTCCAGTCGAGACGTCTCTGGGGGAGGCTCATTCACCGGCTCCGCTTCGGTTCGTTACCCACATCCAGCACCAGGGCCTGCAGCAGCAACTGAAAGCCCAGCACGATCGGCAGCATGCCGATCATCACGGTGCCGGTGGTGGCGGGGGTGTTGGTGCGGTAGGTGTGCAGCCACTGGGCTGCCGACCAGGTGACGCCGAAGATCATCAGCGGGATGCCGCTCGTGAGAAACACCGAGACCACGTTGAAGTCGCGCATGAAGTAGCTCATGAACATGCGGTAGAGGGCCCGCTGCATCAGGCGCGGCGCGAAGCTGAAGGCCGAGCCCACCGGACTGAGCGAGCTCGTCTCCCCCGCGTAGACCGGCTGCATCGGGATGTCGAGCAGGACGGCGCGCGCGAAGTAGGCCTCGCAGAGGAGGCTGATCTCCAGGAAGTAACGGTCTGACAGGCGCTCGAGGTTCACCCGGCGCAACACCGAGCCACGAATGGCGACGTAGCCGTTGCAGGGATCGAACAGACGCCAGTAGCCCGACGCCAACTTGACGAGAAACGAGAGTGCGAGATTGCCGAGGCGGCGCACCAGTGGCATGTGACGGATCACCGAGAGGTCGTCGAAGCGGTTGCCCTTGGTGAAGTCGGCGTCGCCGCTGACGATCGGCTCGATGAACCGGGGAATCAGGCCCGGGTCCATCTGCCCGTCGCCGTCCACCTTCACGACGATGTCGGCCCCGAGTTCGAGCGCTTTCCTGAAGCCGGTCTTCATCGCGCCGCCCACACCCCGATTGACCTCGTGCCGCAGGACCACCAGGCGGGGATCGCGCTCGCGCGCCAGCACGGCCTGCAGGTCGTCGGGCGACGCATCGTCGACGACGATGATCGTGCTGACCTCAGCGGGGATGCGGCTCAGGACGTTGGCGATGAACGCCGCCACCCGGTAGGCGGGGATCACCACGGTGATGGCCGGCCGGCTGGCGGCGCGTGACTCCTGTTGATCGCTCAAGGACGTCGTGACCTCGGGTAGGATAGCACCGGCATGGGCGACCGAACGGCTGCCGATCTGCGCGCGGAGGCCGTATTTCTGGCCCGGCGCGCTTACGGCGTCGACCTCCGTCCCACCGATGCCGCTCGCTACGCCGACGCCAACCTCGTGCTCGGGATCGAAGCGGCCGAGGCTGACGGTGCACACGAACGCCTGCTTCGGCAGGCGATTGCGCGTGACGCCGACGTCGAGGCCCTGGAGTTCGCCCTGCGCCTGTCGAACAAGCGGAACCTCATCACGAGAAAACTGCACGTGATCGCGTTCCTGATCGAGTCGGATCCGCGCTTCGCGTCGCGGTTCCTGAGCGACACGCGAAGCCGCACCCGCGCGGTCGTGGCGCTGGGCGCCCACACCCTGCACGCGGTGTGGAAGTACGCGCTTGGCCGCTGGCTCCTGCGGAGGCTCGCAGCACCGCATGCATGACGTGATCGTGGTGGGTTCCGGCGCTGCCGGCACCTGGGCTGCGTTTGAGCTCGCCAGGGAGGGCCGGAGGGTCCTGGTGCTGGACGTCGGCCTCAAGCCGCTGGCGCAGCCGCCGCTGTCGGCGCGCTTCGCCGACCTCAGGCGCAGCAATCCACACGACGACCCCGAACTGCTGGGCAAGCGGTTCGAGTCGCTCAGCAACGTCGTGGGTCCGTACCAGAGTCCGAAGCTCAACGCCCCGCGCTTTCGCTTCGTCACCGATCGTGCCGGCGAGTTGGGACCGCTACGAAGCGATGGCTCGACCATCACGCAGAGCTTCGCGTACGGCGGCCTGGCCAACGCGTGGGGGGCCGGCACCTATCGCTTCACCACCGATGACCTGAGGCACTTTCCCCTGCCAGTTGGCGCCCTCGAACCGTTCTACGACGAGATCACCCGCACGATCGGCATCTCGGGCACCGACGACGACCTGAGCGCGCACTTCGGCAGCAGCGCTGGACTGCAGCCGCCGTTGCGGCTCGACCGCCTGGCCACGCATGCCCTGAGCGGTTACGAGCGGCAACGGGCGCGCTTTCGGGCCGACGGCTTCACCATCGGACGCCCACGGCTGGCGGTGTTGTCTGAGGCACTGAATGGCCGCCCGGCCTGCACCTACGACAACCTGTCGTTCTGGGAACCGCGGCTGAAGTACGTCTACATTCCCGCGTGGACGCTCGATCCGCTGATTGCGAGCGGCGCCATCGACTACCTCGACCAGAAGCTGGTGCTCAGCTTCAGCGAAGTCGACGGCGGTGTTGACGTGCTGGCGCGCGATCTCGCCACCGGCGCGGCGGAGCATTTCTCGGCGGCGCGCCTGGTGCTGGCTGCCGGCGCCTTGAACAGCGCCCGCCTGACCCTGCGCTCGTTCAACGACTTCGAGACCACGTTGCCGCTGCTCGACAACCTGCCCTCGATGGTGCCTTTCCTGGCGCCGCGGTTCATCGGCGAGGCGATCGACCTCACGGCGCATGGCCTGGGCCAGCTCAACGTCGTCTACAAGGAGAACGACGCTTCCGACTACCTGCAGGGCACGTTCTACAGCTACACGGCGCTGCTCTCGAGCGAGGTGATCATGGACTTTCCGCTGCCGGCACGCGGCACCGTGTCGGCGTCCAAGTACCTGCTCCCGGGCCTCTCCGTGGTGACGTTCTTCTATCCGGCCGAGCCACACCCTGACAATCACGTGCGGCTGGATCAGGACGGCACGCTCGACGTCCGCTACGACGTGTCTCCCACCACCGGGCGGGCCGAGCGCCAGTTCATGTCGCTGATGCGAAGCTGCGGCTTCTGGTCGCACCCGAGGTTCTGCCGTGTTTCGCCGCTCGGCGCCGGCATCCACTACGCGGGCACATTGCCGATGCGCGGGCAATCGGGTCAACCGTATACGACCGATCTGTCGGGCCGGCTGCAGCAGTGCCGCGACGTCTACGTGGCCGACGCCGCGTCTTTTCCGTTCCTGCCGGCCAAGAACCACACCTTCACGGTGATGGCCAACGCCATGCGTGTGGGCCGCGCGGTGTCGGCCTCCCTGGATCGCCGATGAAGGTACTGGTGACCGGCGCCGGCGGGTTCATCGGCCGATCGCTGGTGGCGCGTCTGCTGTCGCAAGGCCACGCGGTGACGGCCGTGGTGCGATTGTCCGGCCGCGAGGCGGCACCAGGCGCGCGTGTCGTGGTCGCGCAGCTCGGCGAGCCGCTGCCGGAGGAGGCCGTAGACGCCGTGGACCTCGTGGTGCACCTGGCGCACGACATGACGCCGGGCAGCGCGCGCCGGAACGTGGACGGCACGACGCTCTGGTTCCAGCAGGCCGAGCGCGCCGGCACGCCGCACCAGGTCTACGTGACGTCGTATTCGGCGCATGCCTCCGCGCCTTCCGAGTATGGACGCGCCAAGTTCGAACTCGAGCAGTTCGTCGCGGCGCAGGGCGGCACCGTGGTCCGCCCCGGCCTGGTGCTGGGCCGCGGCGGCGCCTTCGGCGCGATGGCGGAGATGGTGCGGACGTCCAAGATGCTGCCAATTCCTGGTGGCGACCTGCGCGTGTTCGTCACCACGCTCGATGACGTGGTGACCGTGTTGGCCGGCATCGACCGCACGAAGGCGGGCGAGACGCTGAACGTGTTTGCGCCAGAGCCTGTGGAATTGCGTGAGCTGCTGACACTGACGCGCGCGGCTCTTGGCAGCCGCGTGATCCTCGTTTCGCTACCGGCAGCGGTTGCACTGCCGCTGCTGACGGTGGCGGCGCCGGCGCACGCCGCGCTGCGGCGACACAGGGAAAGTCTCGCCGCGCTTGCGGCCAGCCAGCGTTACGGATATGCCAGCTCATCCGAGCGGCTTGGGCTGGCAACACGCCCGGTCGCGGCGATGGTGAGTGATGCGCTGGAGCGCTGACTCCAGCGCAGGCGTCATGGGTTCGGCGCGACGGCGAACCAGTTGAAGACCACACCGCCGCTATTGCCGCAAAGACCGTCCTGGAGAGACCTGTTCTCTACGGTGAAGCCTGCAGGCGTCGCAAACCGGATAGACAGATACCCGGGACCCAAGCTAACTGGGCCGCATCTCATGATGTTTCCTGTCGTGTCTGTGACACTAACTTGCACGATCGGAGTCGAAGCGAACGCGCCCCCGAAGGCAACGTAGGTCGACGTTTGATTATGGGGAATCTGAGCGACCCCCGCGCGGTAAGTCAGCTGGGCACCGGCTGGGCCCGTCGCGCCGGTTGCGCCCGTGGCGCCGTTGATGCCGTTCGCGCCTGTGGCACCAGTAGCACCATTGGTGCCGTTCGTGCCGCTGGGACCAGTTGAGCCGGTAGCGCCGGTTGGGCCGCCTGTGCCAGTGGAACCGTTTGCGCCGGTGGAACCGGTCGCGCCTGGCAGGCCCACACCGGTCGCCCCAGTCGTCCCAGTCGCGCCCGTCGTACCAGTCGCGCCGGTCGTACCGGTAACGCCCGTTGTACCGGTCGCGCCGGTCGTACCTGTCATGCCAGTGGGACCGGTCGCGCCCGTAGCACCAGTCGCGCCGTCGGCGCCGTCCGCCCCATCGGCACCGTCGGCACCCGTCGCACCGGTGGCACCGTCAGCGCCCGTGGCCCCCGTCGGTCCGGGCGGTCCACTGCCAATCGAGACCTGAAATGTGTCTTGCTGCGCCGGGCTGCCGCCGATCGCCACGAGCAGGTCGTAAGTGAATCCCGGGGCCACGCCGCTCGGGAGCTTCGCAATGATGGTCTGGTTGTCCCAGGACACCACCTGCAGCGGCACGGCGCCCAACTCCACCGTGCGCGTCAACATCGTCG
>JANNIB010000322.1:0-1952 GCA_031404695.1 Acidobacteriota bacterium | reverse complement strand
GGAACGACAGCCAGATGTCCTTGAGAACCTGGTGGTCTGGCTCGTGGACTTTCCCGAGCCCTTTCATGGTGTAGACGAATTGGGGCATTGCTGGGGACTGGGGACTAGGGGCTGGGGGCTGGGGCTCGACAAGAGCGCCGGGCGCCTTCGCCTGAATTTGGTGGCGCGTCGATTCTATCGGCCGGACTTCGCCGAGACAAGGCGGCCGCAGGCCGCGCATGCCCCAGCCCCCAGTCCCCAGCCCCGCGGCATCTACTCGGGTTTCAGCGTCACCACCACATACCGATCCAGCGGGAAATACTTCTTGATGGTCTCGTGCAGCACCGGCACGGTCAGGGCGTTGGTGCGTTCGAGGCGGCGGGCGATGCCCGACGCGTCCCAGCCGAGCATGTGCACGGTCTGCAGCGAGCCGAGCCAGTACTGGTTCTGGGTGGCGGAGGTCTCGAGCTCGCGGCGCTCCATCTCCTGCACCTTCTGCAGATCGTCGGCCGAGGGCCCTTCGGTGCGCAGGCGCGTCACCTCGTCGAGCACGGCCTTCTGCAATCCGGCCACGCGGTCCGGCGCACTGCCGAACGACACGGTCATGCTGCCGTAGCCTTTCTGCGGAGCGGTGTTGCCGTAGTTGACGCTCACACCGTAGGTGCCGCCGAGCTGCTCGCGCAGGATGTCGCGCAGGCGCATGCCGACCAGCGTCGAGACGGCGCGCGCGCGGTGCATCTCGAGTTCGTTCAAGCCGGTATCGGCAAAGAACGCCATCGCCGTCTGGCTGGCCGGTTCCTTGCCCTTCTGCACCTCGGCGCGTTCGATGCTCTTCGGAAACTGCATGCCCATGTCGCGGAAGGTGGTCCGGCGCGGGCCGGTCGAGGGCAGCGACGCCAGCCACTGCTCCACCATCGGCACCACGGTGGCTTCGTCGAAGGCGCCGACGATGAAGAAGGTGAAGTCGGCGGCGTTGCTGAAGCGCGCGGCGTAATCGCGGCGCATCACCTGCAGCTCGAGCGCCTGCACGTCGGCCGCGGTCAGCCCCTTCGAGGTGTAGTGGCCGGAGGTGGTCAGCTCACGGACCTTCTCGCCGAAAAGATACCGCGGGCTCTGCCGCTGATTCTCGAGCATGGCGCTGAAGCGGCGCTGCAGCAGCCCGAAGCCGTCGTCGGTCAGGCCGGGTGCGGTGAAGGTGAGATACGTGAGCTGCAACGCCGTTTCGAGATCCTTCGGCGTGGACGATCCCGAGATGCCGTGCGTGTGACTGTCGATGTCGAGTGAGGCGGAGGCGATGCGGCCGGCGAGCACCTTCTCGAGGTCCACCGGCGTCAGGCCGCCCAGGCCACCCATGGCGACCAGGGCCGGCGCCAGCGCCGCTTCGGTGTAGTCGGCTTCCGAGGCCAGCGAGCCGCCACCGTACGCGTAGGCGCTGAAGACCACCTGGTCGGCCTTGAAAGTCGTGGGCTTCAGCCACACGTCCATGCCGTTCGAGAGCGTGAGCACGGTGACCCCGATGTCGGCGATCTGACGACGAGCGGTCACCTTGCCCGGCGTGGGCGGCGTCGCGACGAGGGAACGGCCGGCCACGTCATCGCTCCACGGCGTGACGGCGCCCGTGAAAGCGGCCGCCAGCGCCGTCTTCAAGGTGTCGTCGGTCGGCGCGGTGGCTCCGGCGGTGGCAGGCGCCACACCGAGCACCACGCGACTGTCATCGCGCACCAGCTTGCGAATCTCACCGGTGAGGTCATCGGCAGTGATGCCGGGCAGGAAGCCCCGCACCATCTCGAACTCGTAGGCGATGCCGGGCGCCGGCTCGCCCTGCAGGAAGTGGCGCACCAGCTCGTTGGCCAGCGACGGGCTCTCGGCGTTGCCGCGCTCGTTGAAGGCGCGCTCGTAGTCGGCGACGAGCGCGCGCCTGGCGCGGTCGATCTCCGGCGCCGTGAACCCGAACTGCTGGGCGCGCCGGGCCT
>JANNIB010000321.1:0-13752 GCA_031404695.1 Acidobacteriota bacterium | reverse complement strand
GATCTCGAGCAGGCCACCCTGGTTCTCGTAGGCCACCTCGGGGACGCCGGCCACCGGCGTGGGCAGCAGCTTGCCGTTGCGGACGATGCGCAGACGTCCGGGCCGCTCGGTGATGAGCACATCGCCGCCGGGCACGAACGCGATCGACCACGGCTGCACGAGGCCCTCGGCCACCGGCACGATCCGGTAGTCGTGGAGCGCTGAGCGCATGACGCCTCCGGGCGCCATCTGTGCGGACGCCGATAGTGTCAGAGCCACCACGGCGACGAAGCTGAAGAGCAGTCGAAACATTGAATCCCTCGTGAAATCCGGGCCGCGCCTCACGCACGGCCGAGTCGGCATTATCCCCCAGCCGGCGCTACGTCGTGCGCTGCTTGCGGTAGGAGTTCTTCAGCGCGATCTTCCCGTCTTTCAGCGTGAAGAGATCGCAGCCATTCACTTCGACGCGCGTGCCGTCCTTCATGGTTCCCGTGAAGGTCCACTCCGAGACGGCGCGGTCGCCGGCAACGACGTGCCGCGGATGGTTCCAGCGGGCGTCGGGATAGGTGACGAAGACCGCCGCGTAGGCGCGACGAACGGCAGCGGCCCCCACGTGACGGGCGCCGGTCACGTCGGGGCCGCCGGCGGCCTCGAAGACGCACTCGAGGGCCATGCACGCCATCAGGCCGTCCACATCGTGACGGTTCCACGCGGCGGCGAAGTCGTCGAGCAGCTTGATGGTCGGGGCATCGGCAGCGCTGGCGGCGGCCGGTCCGGTCATGGCCAGCGCCGCGGCGGCGGTCAGGGCATCTCGTCGGGTCATGGTGCTCTCCAGAGTTCGCAGTATCGCCGATCCGCGGCCGGGCGCGTCAGGCTCGGCCGGGCGCGGCGCCGCTGCTCACCTTGTGGCTGCCGCGGGGTCGCGGTCGGCCGGCACCAGCCGGATCTCCACTGGCTGGCCCGGGTTGTGACTGCGGATGCGGAACTCGTCGCCGGTCAGGCTGAGGATGTCGGTCGTGTACTCCCGGTCGTCTTCGACCATCGTGAGGCCAGGGCCGGCGTGGGCCCAGCGGCCGACCATCGGCGTGCCGGTGGCGGAGGTAATCACCAGCGTGCCGCCGGAGAGGAACACGTAGAGCTGGTCGCTGGCGACGCCGTCGGCGCCAGCCACGCGCCACACGCGGTTGACGAAGCTCACCTGGGCGACCGGCGCCGGGGTGGTCGCAGGCGCAGTGGCGGCCACCGGTGCGGGCGCGGGTGGCGCGCCGCAGGCGAGGGTCGCGACGGCCACGACAGCGAGCACCGGCCACGACGGAATACGCATCGGGGACTCCTCAGGCCGCGCCGCGCACGGTGAGTGCCGCTGCCCTGCGCGCAGTGTGACCGAGATGCGACGAAAGCGCTACGGCATCTCGCCGTGCTTCACGTCTCGACCCACCCGAGGCGCAGCGCCCGGCGCACGGCGGCCGTGCGCGTGGTCACGCCGAGCTTGCCGAAGATGGCGCTCAGGTGGAACTTCACGGTGTGATCGCTGATGCCGAGCCGCTCGGCGATGGCGCGGTTGCCCGCGCCGTCGGCCAGCAGCATCAGCACGTCGTGTTCGCGCGGGGTGAGCGCTTCGAGCGGCGGCTGGTCGGCCTCGTCGCGGCGCGAGGCCGCGCCGGCCGGCCGCACCCCGTCGCCTACCGGGCGCAGCACCAGGTCGGCGTCGCCGGCGCGTGAGGTCACCTCCCAGCCCGCCCGCCGCAGGTCCTCCGAGAGGCGCGCGGCGAGCACGGGGTCGCCGACGTCGATGAAGACCCGCAGGGTCGCCGTCACGGGTCGAGCTTACCCGCGCTGGCGCTCGGCGATCGTTACGGCGAGGTCGAGCGTCGCGGTGCCGCGCAGCAGGCCGAGCTTCACCGTCGCGCCCACGCGGTGGGCGCGCAGGCGTGCCATCAGATCATCGTGATCGTCGATCGGCGTGCCGTCGAACTGCACGATCACATCGCCCACGACGACGCCGGCCGCCTCGGCGGGCCCGCCGCCGGCCACGGCGGTGACGAGCAGTCCGCTCTCGCGTTCGTTCGCCCGCTGGGCGCCGGCGAGCGTCACCGGCATTGCCCCGACGCCCAGATAGCCTTGCTTCGCGCCGCCGGTGGCGACCACGTCGCGCGCATCGGCCCAGGCGAACTCCGACGGCACGACCACGGTCGTGCCTCGAATCGCCGTGAACGTCACGATGCCCAGCACGTGGCCGGCCCCGTCAACGAGCGCGCCGCCCGTCAGCGCGCCATGCGGCGCCACGCCGATGCGCACCACCGTAGGAATCTCGGCGCCGCGCCCGATGCGCAGCGGTCCGCCCACGACGGCCACCGGCGCGAAGGCGGCAAAGATGCCGCCACTCCAGGTGCGGCCCACGGCCTGCGCCAGGTGGCCGGGCTGTGGCTGCGCCGCCGCGGTGGCCGCCGGCGCGTTCAGACCGGGCACGCGCACCACGGCGAGGCTGGTCAGGTGACCACGGCCGACGATGGTGCCCTCGTGCACCACGCCGTCGCCGTCGCGGATGGAGGCCGTGGCGCCGTCGAGGCCACGACTGGAGGTGACGACGAGATCGGTGTCGAAGACGACGCCGGCGGCCACCCGCCTGGAGCCGTGGACCTGGACGACCGAAGGCGCCACGGTCTGCACCGCGTGCGCGAGTTCATCGGAGAGCGTGCGAAGAATCGATGCCATGTCCCAACCCTACGCGAGTCGCCCGGGAGCCCGCGCCGGCCGATCGGCTAGGCGGCGCGCAACGTGCCGCGGTCGCGATACCATGCCGCCCATGCGCGTCAAGACAGCACGGCAGTGGGTCGGGACGATGGGCGTGGCCGCGGTGGTGCTTGCCGCAGGCGCCTATGCGGCGGCGGCCGACCGCGCCATCAGCTGGTTCCGCTCGGGCGGCGGCAGTCTTGAACGCGAGCTGACGGCGGGGGCGCGGCGCGGCCTGCGTCTGGCAGCGCTCAGCGACGGGTTGCCGTGTTCCGTCGGCGTGCTGCAGGCGCCGGAAGCGCCCGGCGTGGCGCCGGAATACCGCGTGCTCGCCGACCGCGATCTCGCAGCCGGGCTCGACGAACTCGTCGCCCAGGGGTTCGTGCCGGTCGCCGCGACGCGCACCTTCGGCGCGCGGCACGACATCGCGTTCGAACGCGCGACGCCGGCGCGACCGGCCGGCGCCTGGCGGATCGTGGACTTCGAGAAGCTCGAAGACCTGCCGGCGGCCGTGGACGCCGCGGCGGAAGACGGCTTCCGGGTGCGACTGCTCGTGCGTCCGGCATTCCGCAGTTGGCCCGGGCTCTCGGAGCGGGGCATGGTGCTGGCGGTGAAGGCCCCCGAGGCCGTCGCGCGGGAGACGCGCGTGCTGTTTGCGACGAAGAAGAACGTGGACGACCTGGCGGCCGAAGTCGCCACCGCCACAAAAGCCGGCTGGCAGTTCGATCTGCTCTTCTCGAACACGCGCGACGGCAGCGGCAAGGGCCGTCGCGAGCGCGCCACCGTCGTGCTCTCGAAGCCGCGCAGCGGCGCCACACCGCCCGCGCCGGTCACCCTAGAACGTCAATCGAGCTTCGGCATGGCGGGCGACGAGGTGATTGGCGCCGCCGCCTACTGGGATGAATATCTCTTCGCGTCGCTCGATCACGATCGGCGCCAGGCGTGGGCGAGTCCCATCAGCCTCGGCGCCAACGATGCGGACTGCGGAGCACTCGGCCTCGGTTTTCGTTTCGACGCGCCGCGCGATCAGACCTCGGACATCGTGGCGCTGCTGGCCAAGCCGAAACCCACGGGCGGTTTCGAACTGCTCGTGGTGACGAATCAGCGCATCGGGTTCTGACGGGCTGCGCCGGCCTACGGCGTGGGCGGCTTCTGCGACAACGCCCTGAACGGCGTCGTCAGCGTGCCGATGCCCTCGACCTCGACAGTCACGACGTCGCCCGGCTTCAGGAACACCTGTCGCTCCATCCCGGTGCCGGCCGGCGTGCCGGTGATGATGACGTCGCCGGGGTACAACGTCATGCGCGAGGTGATGTAGGCCACCAGGTGGGGCTCGCTCCAGATGAGATTGCTGGTGCGAGCGTCCTGCACGATCGCGCCGTTGAGCCTGGTCGTCATCCGCAGGTCGCTCGGCAGCGCCGGCATGAACTCCTTCGGTACGATCACCGGGCCGAACGGCGCCGCCCGGTCGATGCTCTTGCCGTCGAACCAGTTGGTGCCGGGGAACATCGTGACCTCGCGCAGGCGCTCGCTGCCACGGTCGCTGACGTCCTGCATGATGCTGTAGCCGAACACGTAGTCCATCGCGCGTTCACGAGGCACGCGGTACGCCGGTCGCGGTCCCATGACGATGGCGAGTTCGGCTTCGTAGTCGGTGCGGCCGCGGCCGTCGACGATGTAGAACGGCTCGTTGGGGTCGATGATGCACGAGCGCGGCGACTTCGCGAAGAGCACCGGGGCATCGCGATCCGGCACGACGCGAGACGCCGCCGTGGCGTCGAAGCCGGCGGCTGGCGGCCGGGCAGCACCGGCCGGGGGAGCGGCGGGGGCCGCGGCCGGCGGCGCCGCCTGCCCCACGCCGGCGGCGCCCATCCCTTCGGCGTGCGCCTTGTAGTTGGCGGATGCGGCGATGAGGTTCCACGGATACTTGATGGGCGCCAGCGCCTTCACCGCCGCGACGTCGAACGCGAAGGCGCCGGCCGCAGTCGACGGCGCGCCGAAGTAGTTGGCGATCTGGTAGAGCCGCGGTGACACGACCGCGTACTGTTCGATCAGCGCCTTCATCTCACCCGGCATCGTCATCGCCGCGACGTTGGTGCGCGCGGCCAGCTCGCGGTTGGCGCCGTCGATGTCGAACACGCGGGTGCCGAGCACCAGGCCGACGCGCGTCCGCCCGGCCGCCTCGAACGTCATGAGCTTGAAGGGCGTGTCGGGCGTGGCCCTCGGCGCCGTCTGTGCTGCCGGCGTGACGGTGGACACGACAGCGGCGATGAGCGCCGCCGCGCAGGTGAGGCTGCAGCCGGCCATGAGCGACGACGAGGGACGAGCCATGAGACCTCCTGAGCGGGCCGGGAACGGCCGGCCCGCAGTGTAGCAGGGGGCGGACGCGCTCAGACGCGCGCTGCGCCGACGTCGAGCACGGGACGGCCGAGCACCTTCAGGCGCGGCCGCACGCCGAGCCCCGGTGCGCCCGACGCCGCCATCCGCCCCTTGACGCGCTGCGGGGCGCCGTCGGCGAAGGTGACCGTGCCGTAGGAGTTGAAGTCGGTGCTCGAGAAGAGGTAGCGCGTCGGGGTCGAGTGCGCGAGATGCGCGATGGCGGCGGTGACGATGTCGCCACCCCAGGTGTCCTCGATCGTCATGGCGAGGCCGAGCGACACGCAGAGGTCGCGGATCTGTCGCGCCTTGGTGAGGCCGCCGACCTTCGAGATCTTGAGGTTGATGACATCGGCGGCGCCGTCGGCGGCGGCGCGCGCCACCATGTCGAGGCCGTCGATCACTTCGTCGAGCACGAACGGACGGTTGGTGTGGCGTCGCACCACCAGGCACTGCTCGTAGGTGGGGCAGGGCTGCTCGAGATAGACGTCCACGTCTTTCACCGCGGCGGCCACGCGCAGCGCCTCGTGCTGTGTCCAGCCGGTGTTGGCGTCGGCGACCAGCACGTCACCTGGAGACAGCACACCCGCAGCAGCGTGGATGCGCGCGATGTCCACATCGGGATCCCCGCCCACCTTCAGCTGGAACTTGCGGTAGCCTTCGCGGCGGTACTTCGTCACCGACGCGGCCATCGCCGCCGGCGTGTCCTGCGAGATGGCGCGGTAGAGCGCCACGCTCTCGCCGACGTGTCCGCCCATGAGGGTCGCCACCGGCAGGCCGGCCGTGTGTCCGAGCACGTCCCAGCACGCCATGTCGAGCGCCGACTTCACGTAGGGATGCCCGCGCATGGCGCCGTCCATGCGCGCGTTGACGAGGCCCAGCGCGCAGGCATCGAGACCAAGCAGGTGTGGTGCCAGTTCCTTGAGGCCGGCACGCGCCCCGGCGGCGTAGGCCGGGAGATAGGCCGGGCCCAGCGGGCAGATCTCGCCCCAGCCGGTGATGCCGCCGGCCGTCTCGATAGCCACGACCGTGGCGTCGAAGACCTCGACGGCGTTGCCGCCCGACCACGCGTAGCGGCCTTCACGCAGCGGCAGATCGATCTGGTAGGCGCGGACTCGCGCAATGGTGGACGGCGCGGACGCTCGGTTCATGGCCGGGAATCGTATCGCACTCGCCGTGCGGACGAGGCCACAGTCGGCTCCCGGTGGACTGCCGACGAAGTGTGTAGCCGCAGTGACCAGCGCGCAGGATCCCGGAAAAACAGCGAAATCTGGCCGAATTGCACGCGTTCTGCATGCTATACTTCGAAAGCTTCGATAAATTGCCTTCCCGCATGAAGCCACCGCGCACCGCCGAGCTTTACGATCCAGACGCCGCGGTGGCGTTCTACGAAGAACGTTACGCTAGGGGCTACATGGCCGAGTGGCCGCGGGCCAAGAAGCAGCGCGTCTTCGAATTCGTGCGCGCCCTGCACCTGCCGGCGACCGGCCGCGCCATCGACTTCGGGTGCGGCAACGGCGTGTTCACCGACGTGGTGCGTCAGGCGCTGGGCTCCGGCTGGACCATCGTCGGCTCCGAGATCAGCAGCGTCGCCCTCGAAAACGCACGCCGCCGCTTCCCGCAGTGCCAGTTCAGGCACGGCGAAGATCCGGCACTGGCCGCCGAGTCGTTCGACTTCTTCTTCACGCACCACGTGCTCGAGCACGTCTATGACCTGACCGAAGTGCTCGGCCAACTCGACCGGCTGATGAGGCCCGCGGCCGTCGGCGTGCACATCATGCCGTGCGGCAACGAAGGCTCCTACCTGCATGGCCTGGCGCTGTTGCGCACCGACGGCATCAACGCGGCGATGGGCAACCGCTTCTTCAACGACGAAGAAGGGCACGTGCGACGGCTGCGGACCGACGACCTGGCGGCGGAGTACTCGCGTCTGGGCTACGCGTTGGCGGCGGAGCGCTACTGCGCGCACCGCCAGGGCGTCATGGACTGGTTGACCGACCTCGGGCCGGAGCGCGTGAAGGAAACGTTCGACCCGTCGCGCGCGAAAGACGAGCCATCGCGGCGGCGTCTGGCCAGTCTGCGCCGGCGCTTCCTGGCGCTGTGGTTCCTGCGCCACCAGGCGCCGATGGTCGAAGAGAAGCTCGCCAAGTCGGGGCCGCTCGCTGCGCGATTACGCGCAACTGCTGCTGGGGCTGCCGCTCTATCCCCTGTCGAAGCCGGTGGACAGCTGGTTCAGGCACGCGCCGGAGCGCGACTGGGCCGAGCGCGGCCCCGACCGCCGCGCCGGCGAGATGTTCCTCGGCTTTCGCCGCGCCGCCACCTAGCTCCGCTATGAAGTTCCGGCCAGCGCGTGCGGGAGCATGAGGCACGCGAAAGCGAGGTAGTGGTAGGCGGCGAGCGTGTCGGCGAGGCGCTCGTAGTCGCGGGCGAGGCGTCGGAAGCGCGCGGCCCACGCAACACTGCGCTCCACCACCCAGCGACGCGGGAGCAAGACGAAGCCCCGCTTGGCTTCGGTATGTTTGATGACTTCGAGCCTGCTCGGCGTGCCCGGCCCGCACGCGCAGGATCACCCGGAGGTCGTGCACCATCGCTTCGAAGCACCCGGCGCGCACCCAGCGTTGCCACTGCTGATAAATCGTGGGCCAGGGCGGCAGGTCGTTCGGCATCTTCCGCGACGACGCGCCCGTGCGCACCAGCCACCGAATCGCATTGAACACGGTCCGCAAGTCGTAGGTGCGCTGTGGGCTATCGAGGCGGCTCAAGGTCAGGTACGGTGCGACCAGCGCCCACTCCTCGTCGCTCACATCACTGGGATAGCCGGTCGACCGCGGACGAGGAACGCGCTTGGGCATCCCTCCAAGTACTAAATCGCGCTCTAGTCTAGAGCTGGTGCGTGTCAGCGCGCCAGCTCTTCACCATCTTCTTGATGTCGTCGCGCTTCTGGAGGTTGTCGCGCAGCACCGTCGCCGCCAGTTCCGGCAGCTCGGCATCGCTGGCAAAGCGCAGCGCGATCAGCTGGTCGCGCGTGAACTCGTGGATGCGGCTGCGCAGCGGCTCCGGCAGCAGTTCCCGCAGGCGCAGGCGTTCTTCCAGGCGAATCACCCGGTCTTGTGCCGCCAGCGCGAAGACCCGCCCGAACAACACGCCAAGGAACAGGGCGACTGCCATGGCCAGCGCCCACAGGCTGTCGACGCTCGGCCCGCCAACGGCGCGCGTCGTCGCGAAGCCGACGTTGATGAGCAGAATCGGCAGCGCCACGAAATGGAACACGGGCACGAACTTGCGATGCGTCTTGAAGGACTGCGCGGTGTCGGCCATTGTTCAAGTCTCCTGAGGGATAGGCGCGGTTACGGCTTGTAGAGCGTTGGTCCGGGTGGCGCGGTGCGCCGGCTGCCAGCCTTCTTCCACGCGTCGTAGCGCAACCGCAGAGCCTTTACCGGATTGGCGCTTTCGCCCTTCTTGATGTCGGCGTCGGTGGCCGAGATGAAGGCGAAGTACTGGCCGTCGTTGTGGGTCACGCCGAGCTGGTCGTCCTTGTTGGCGATGGTGATGTAGGCGACGTGCGCGGTCTTGTTGTCGCACGGCACGAAGTCGAGCGGGTTGTTGCCGCAGTTGCAGCGGTGGTCGCCGCCGTATTGATCGGCCGCCTCCATCGCGGCGATGACGCGATCGGCCATCGTGCCCGAGGCGCGCGTGAAGGCCAGCGCCGCCATCGTGACGACCTGGTCGCCGAGCAGCGTGTTGCCCTGCACCTGATAGTGGATGTCGCCCACCTGACCGCCGAAGTAGATCGACGAGCGGGAATTGCCGCTGCCGTTGAAGCCGGCGCGGTTGTTGCGCGCCGTGATCGTCTCGCCCTGCGGCATCATCACGATGCCGAACTGGCGGCGCTGCACGTCGGGGTCCTGCTGCAGCAACTCGATGATCGTCTCGGGCGGCGTGCCCTTGCGGATTTCGGTGTAGACGAGCATCTGATTGCGCCGCGTGTTGTCGACGCCGGCCTGGCAGGCTGCCACGCCCAGGCCCGGCACGATGACCGCCTGCACGTCCATCAGGTCACGCGCGCCGTTGGGCTGGCGTGCCGGGAAGCCCGCCTGCCGCACACAGGTGGCCGAAGCGATGATGACCTGTCCGGACGTCGCGTCGAGCGCGATCACCGACCAGGTGGCGAACGCGGTGGCCGGCACCCCGAGCAGCAGGGTGAGAACGAACGTGAGGTGCGCGAACTTCCGCATGACCGGTGGTCTCCGTGACAGGGCCTGACGCGCGAAAGGCTATCACAGCGTCATCCGCGCGGCCGGGTGACCCAGCGGGCCACCGGCCAGCCGGTGGCGACCACGGCGGCACCAAAGAACGCGTCTGCCGGCTGCGCGCGCAGCTGGTTCAGCACGATCGCGGCGGATGCCAGGATGAACAGGAGCGGCGTGACGGGGTAGCCCCACATCCGGTACGCGGGCTGATAGGTGTCGCGGCGGCGCAGCACGAACACCCCGGCGGTCATCAGCGCGAAGAAGAACCATTCCATGTAGATGACGCGGCCGAAAAGCGTGGCGTAGCTGCCGGTGAGCACGAGCACGGCCGACCACAGCCCCTGCAGCACGATGGCGCGATGCGGCGTGCGGTACACGGGATGCACCGCGTTGACCCATGCCAGCTTCGCGCCGTCCTGCGCCATCGACAGATAGAGGCGCGGTCCGGCCAGCATGATGCCGGTCAAGGCGCCGATGGCCGACAGTACGACCAGCGCCGACACGGCGGAAGCGACGCCCGGGCCGACCAGCGCCTGCGCGACATCGGCGGCGATGCGCGGCGATTGACGCACGGCCTCGAGCGGCAGCACGAAAAGATACACGGCGTTCAAGCCGATGTAACAGGCCGTCACGATGAGCGTGCCCAGCGTCAGGGCGGTGGGCAGCGTCCGTGCCGGGTCGGTGGTCTCGCCGGCCGTGTAGGTCACCATGTGCCAGCCGCCGAAGGCGAAGAGTCCCGCGCCCACTCCGAGGAGCAGCCGATCGATCGGCACCGCGGCCAGATCGGCGACGCTCAGCGTCCACGCATCGCCCCCGCCAGCGCCAGAGAGCGCCAGCCCGCCCACGAGCAGCAGCGCAATCGCGACCAGCTTGGCGCCGGTGATGGCGGTCTGAATCGCCGTGCCGCCGCGCACGCCCACGAAGTTGATGGCGGAGATGACGGCGATGACGCCCACTGCCGCGAGCCGCTCGCCAGCAGGCGAAAGCGGCGAGAAGAACGCGAGATAGCGAGCGCACACCATGGCGATGGCGGCGACGACGCCGGAGTGGATGACCCAGAAGCTCGCCCAGCCCCACATGAAGGCGACGCGCGGCGAGTAGGCTTCGCGCAGGAACACATAGACGCCGCCCGTATGCGGAAACGCCGAGGCCAGCTCGGCGCAGACGATGGCGCCCAGGTAGGTGAGCAGGCCCGCCAGCGTCCAGGCCACGAGGATGCCGGTGATGGTGGGCACCTCGCGCGTGATTTCGGACGGCTGCACGAAGATGGAGGTGCCGATGATCGTGCCCACGACGATCGCGGTGGCCTGCGTGAGGCCGATCGCGCGCGTCAGCGGGGGCCGGGATGCCGGGATCGTAGGCATGACGCGCCGAGTGTAGTCGATGGCCCGGAGGCGCGCGCCGGGCTGCCGTGCTCCAGCCGGACCATGTGATAGCGTGAACGCCGGACCTGCTGCTGACGATGCCAGAACTCACGCCGCCTGCAGCGCCGATTCCCACGCACGCCTGCCCATTGTGCGGTGGCCCCAACGCCTGCGCGGCAGCCGCCACCGGCTCGTTCGCCACGCCGTGCTGGTGCCGCCAGGCGACGTTTTCGGCTGACCTGCTGGCCCGCCTGCCCGAAGAACAGCGTGGCCAGGCGTGCATCTGCCAGGACTGCGCGTCGCGGGAACTGCCCGCCGCGGACGGGATCTGAGCCGCAGAATCCGCTGCACCGTTCAACCCGCGACCGGATTGGCCGGCGTTCCGGGTTGGCATCCACTTTTCAAGGACGACGGCCATGTCTGCCGTCATGCCACCGCGTCCGTCTCTGCTCGACGACCTGCGCCGGGCCATCCGGTTGCGCCACTACAGTCCGCGCACCGAGGTGGCCTACGTCACCTGGACGCGGCGCTTCATCGTCTTCCACGGCCGGCGAACATCCGGCCGCGCTCGACGAAGCTGACGTCGCGCGGTTCCTGACGCA
The DNA here is from genome assembly GCA_031404695.1 of Acidobacteriota bacterium. Lineage (GTDB taxonomy): Bacteria > Acidobacteriota > Vicinamibacteria > Vicinamibacterales > UBA2999 > CADEFD01. The sequence continues at coordinate 2,448 of JANNIB010000321.1, read as the reverse complement.
CCTGGCGGAGCGGGGCCCGTCGGCATCCACGCAGAATCAGGCGCTCAACGCGCTGATGTTCCTGTTTGACTCGGTGCTGCACCGCAAATGGGATCGGGCAAGACTTGTTGATCTGCGTCTCGAAGGACACTTATCGCCGGCGCTTGAACTCAAGCGCTTTGGCTCACAGCTCGTCCCGAGCATCATCGCTGAGGTTGGGCCGTCCGGGAACCGCTTGGTCGTGACGAGAGTCAACGTGCTTGACCCTGGTTTCAAGACCAAAGAAGGAATAGGTGTCGGAACAACCTACGGGCAGCTCCGAACCGTGTACAAAATCGATTGGGTTGGGTCGGCAGAGGGGCGATTCTTCGCGCGCGTCGAGGCACTCGCAATCAGCTTCGAACTCGACACGATCGGCCAGCTCCACACTGCGTCGATCCGTGATCCCGCAAGGGTTCCTCCGGATGCTCGTATCACGAGCATGCTTCTCGCGAAATGAGCTGGCTAAACGAACCGGCCGTTGCATCTGTCGGCACCGGGGCCCGCGTGCGCGGGCCCCTCGCGCTCGGGTGTATGCTGGCCTCGCGCGTGCCGCAGGTGAACGGCCTGCCGTCAGCCGGAGCTGAACGTGGCGGGGTGCCGGCAAAGCTGGCACAATCGCTGGGTGAGTCCGACGGTTCTGCAGAGTGGCCCGTATCGGCTGTTCTTCTTCTCGAGCGACCGCGGGGAACCCGTGCATGTGCACGTCGCCCGTGATCGGAAGGCCGCGAAGTTCTGGCTGGCTCCGGTGCGTGTCGAGTACAACCACGGGTTCGCGAAAGCAGAACTGGTGAAGGTGATTGCGTTGGTGCGGGAGCACGAAGCGGCGATTCAGGGGGCCTGGCATGAGTACTTCGGCAGCAACTGACGTCCCCGTCGCGACCGAGGTGAAGGTCACGAGTGATACGTTGGTGGTTGGTCTGCGAGACGGCCGCGTCGTGTCGGTGCCCCTCACGTGGTATCCGCGCCTTGCGGCGGCGACTCCCGGCGAACGTCGGCGGTGGGAGTTGGTCGGCCCTGGCATCGGCATCCACTGGCCCGCACTCGACGAAGACGTCTCGGTAAAGGCGCTACTGGCCGGGCAGGGGTCGAACGAGAGCGTGCGGTCGTTGCGTCGCTGGCAGGCGAGTCGGGGACGCCCGGCCAACAAGGCGTTGCAGCCGACGAGCCGCGCCCAGCACCTTGGCAAAACGAAGCGACCGTTGCGCGCGGCTCGCGGCTGAACACCGTCGCGTTAGCCAGACACGAATGGATGTTCTCGCTGGTGCGCGGCCGAGTGAGTGGTGGCAATGGCCGTGGTGGGCCCTGTCCGAGACGATGCACTACCTTCTCGTTGCGGGCATGGCCGCGACCATCCTGACCCTCGCAGTGAGGCCAGCAGGAGATGTTCGCGACGCCCGTCGGGTACTGAACTATGCTGCCGTCGATGATCCACCAGCATGAGGTGTGGATGCGCCTCGCGATCGACGAGGCGGAGCTCGCGCGCGGCGCCACGGGTGACAACCCCTGGGTCGGATGCGTGATCGTCGGCGAGCAGGGCGAACTGCTGGGGCGCGGCCACACGCAGGGCCCGGGGGAAGACCACGCCGAGATCGCCGCGGCGCGCAACGCCCATGCCGGCGGGCACAGCGTGGTCGGCGCCACGTTGTATTCCACGCTCGAACCGTGCGCCTTCCACGGTCGCACCCCCGCGTGCGCGCGATCGATTGCCGACCGCGGTATCGCCCGCGTCGTGCTTGGCATGCGCGACCCGCATCCCCGAGTGGACGGCGCCGGCATCCGCATCCTGCGTAGCGCGGCTGTCGAGGTCATTGAAGGCGTGTGTGAGGCCGACATCCGGCGTCAACTCGGCCGCTGGGTGCTCGAGCACCATCCCCATGAGCCGCTTCGCCGCGCGCACACAGTGCCCGCACCGGAACGGCTCACATGGCTGGCGGGCACCTACGGAGTCGATTGTGGTCACATGGAAGCCTTCCTGGCCGATCATCAGTTGCTCGACAAGGGGAGCTGCCCCTCCGCGCCGCAACGTTCCTGAACCCGCGAGGATGACGGGCGTCGCCCACCACCTGTGGCATCATCGCGGGACGGTGGGCGCCACAGTGTCCGCGGTCGTTGGCAGACCGGCATCGGAGGTCGTATGCAGCGCACAATCCTGGCCTTGGGCTTCTTGCTCGCTTTCGCCTCGTCCTCGCGGGCACAACAGTGTCTGCATGGCGAGGGTGAGACGCCCGAGCAGACAGCGCGGCGACGCGAGGCGCTCAATGCGGCGCGCCTGGTGAACACCCTGCAGGCGAATCAACCGGGCGTGACCAGCGGACGCTATCTGGGCCACGCCGAACTGGCGAGCGCCGCGCCCGGATTGCCGGACCGCATGCGCCTGGCGCCGGACCAGGACATCGTCGCCGGATGGCGCCTGACGCTCGACCTCAC
>JANNIB010000320.1:0-14778 GCA_031404695.1 Acidobacteriota bacterium | reverse complement strand
GGGCCGACTCAGGACGAGGACCGGACGTCGCTTGTCGTATGCCTTGAACCGGTAGGACCAGATCTCGCCCCGCGCTACTCGGCGGGCCATGCGCCCTCGCCTTCCCATCCTTCGAATTCTGCGTTCAGGCCAGCGCCACTGGCATACGCCCGGCGGTAGGCATCAGCGTCTACGCCCGGTCAGGCGCGCCGCGAGCGGCCATGCAGGCCCAGGCAACGTCGCATGGCGTTCAAGGCACGGTGACGACGATATCTGGCGTGGGCGCGCTGTTGCCCGCCGCGTTCACGGCGCGCACGCGGACGTAGAAGGTGCCGTTCGGCGCATTCGGCACCACGATCTGCGCGGCGTTCGAGGGGAAGGCGGCGATGGTCCCTCCCGGTGTGAGGCCGGCTTCGACGTGGAACACCGACGGCAGACCGCCGGTGAGGGCCGGCGTCCACTGCAGCGTGACCACGCGGCCATTGACGTTACCGGTGAGCCCGGTGGGCGCCGCCGGCAGCGCCGTGGTGCCGTCGAGCGTGATGGCGACTTCGTTCGACGCGCCGCTGACGCCGCACCGATTCGAGCCGCGCACCCGCACGTAGTAGGTGCCCAGCGGCGCCGCCGTCGCAAACGACGTCCGATTCCCCACCGGGATGGCGCCCAGATTCGACGAGCCCGGCGCCTGTCCGGCCTCGATGACGTAGGCCGACGCCGACAGCGCCGCGCCCCAGAAGAACGCCACGTTCGACCCGCCCTTGAGGAACGAGAGCGTGCCGGGCGCCGGCGGCGGCGCCACGCAGCCAAGCTGCACCGGCACCTCGTTTGACCTCACGCTGGCGCCGTGGGCATTGCGCGCCACGACCGTCAGGTAGTAGACCCCGTTCGGCGCGGTGGCCGTGAACGTCGTCGCGCCGCGAATCTGAATCGACGCGAGATCGACGGCGTCAGGAGCCGACCCGGCAAAGAGCGTGTAGCTGGTGGGCGCGCCGCCCGACGACGACGGGGTCCACGACGCGAAGACCGTGTTGTCGATCGCGGTCGCCGTCAGCGTGGGGGCTGCCGGCGGCGTGCCGGGCTCGGCGGGGTAGTACTCGAGCGAGCCGTCATCGAGCACGTGCAGGAGGCCGGTGGCATCGGCGGTCACGCGGCCCCATCGCGTCTGCCGTCCCGTCGGCGTACCCGCATCCACGTCGTATTCGAGGCCGGCGTAGAGGCGGCCGCCCACGAACGCCGCGCTCGTGGGCACGACGTTACTGGTGGGCCCGAACGGCGTGAGCGCCGAGGTCACCGGATCGACCACACCCACCAGCGGCACGCCGAACGACACGCCGGCGATGAAGGTCTGCACGCCGTCGGTCGCCAAGCCATAGACGCTGGTCTCGCCGAGCACCACCATCTCGGGCTGTGACAGCACGCCGGAGATCCCGTCGACCGCCGCGAAGCCGTAGCGGAACTCGCCGTTGACCGACGTGAAATCGCCGGCCAGGTAAACGGTGCGCCCCTGGGTGAGCAGCGCCCGCAGAGTCACACCGGCCGACCCGTCGAGAGCCGGCGCCCACGTGCTGAGCAGCCCGTCGACGCCCACCGCGGCCACCGCCCGCCGTGCCGTCGCCGTGAAGTTGGTGCCGGTGATGCGTTCGAAGTCGCCGCCGAGATACACGAAGCCGCCGGCGGTCACCATCGACGTGACCACGCCGGGCGAGTTGTCGGCGCGGGTGACGACGACGCGCCACGTCTGATCGACGTCGGCGGTGGCCAGATCGGCCCGCAGCACTTCGCCGGTGGTGGCGCTGGCGAAATAAGCGAACGTCGCGTCCACGGCCACCGCGGCCACCGGCGTGGGTTCGTGCAGCAGCACCCGTCCGGCGTCGTTGGGATTCCACGCGGTGGTCAGGCCGGTCGTGCGATCGATGGCGGCGAGGTAGCGCCGGGTCACACGGTTGACGCCGGTGGGCCGCGTGGCCAGCAGCGCCGCCGTCGTTGCCTCGAGCGGACTGACCACAAACGGCGCGGTGTCCCACGCGTCGAGCGCGGCCGAGGCAACGGCCAGCGCGGCGACGCCTTCGCGGTCGGCGCCGCCCACGCGTTCGAAGTCACCGGCGAAGTAGAGGCGCTGCCCGTCGGTGGCCAGCGAGGTCAGCGTGGGCCGATACGGCACGCCCGACGGATCGGGCACGCGGCGCGTCAGGGCCGGCGGCGTCCACGTGGTGTCGAGGGCGCCGGTGGCGGCGTTGAGGGCGGCCGGCGGCGGCACGGCCACGGTGTTGACGACGCGCGCGGCCAGGAAGACGCGGTTCCCCACCACCTCGATGTCGGTGAGCGCGGGGACGACCGGCGCCGTCCACCCGGACTTCGGCTGCAGGGCCGTGAGGTCGTACGCTTCGAGCGTGTTGGCTGGCGGCGGCCGCAGCCGGTAGAGCACGTTCCCACGCACCCACGACCGTGCGCCGATGGTCTCGTCGGCAAGCACTACGCCCGTGTCGGTCAGCACCAGCGTCGACGGGTCGAGGGCGCCGAGCGTGTAGCCGCCGAGGAACGAGCCGCGCACACGGACGATGACGCGCGTCGCGGTGGCGCCGAGCACGCCGATTTCCGAGCGGCCCTGGTAGAACTGGTAGGCGACCTGGGCGCCGGTGGTGGCGTCGAACGCGGCGGCCTGCGCCCGCAGCGAGATGAGATCCGGACCGAGCACGGCGTTGGTCGCGACGATGCGAGCGCCAACGCGCGCCGGCGTCCCGATTGTCAGATCCGTCGGCACCTGCGGGTCGATGGCCGGCGCGGCGAACTGACGCTCCCACAGGCAGGTGTCGGCAATGCGCACCAGCGTGGTGCCGTCCGGCGGCGTGAACGGGCCGTTGACGTCAGCAAACGAGTCGCCGACGAGGACCGGCACCAGCAGTCCGCCCTGATTGTCGGGGTAGCCGCTGAGCGGCCGCTGGGTCGAGCGCGCGCAGTCGGTGCGCACCTGCCCGGTCACGAAGTCGTAGAACTGCTCCTGCGCCGTCGAGGGCGAGTAGAGCTGCGTGAAGACGCCACCGGCGTAGATGGTGTTGCCGCGCACGACCGCGGCGGTGATGCCGTTCGAGATGATCCAGCTCGGCGTCAGGGCGACGTCGGCCCCGAGCCGCGCGACCACCACGGCACACACGGCTGCCGCCAGCCCCGCAGCCAGTCGCCGGCGACTGGTCGCGCTACCCTTCCTCACTCCACCCTTGTAGCACGGCCGGCGCAGTGACGACGCGCGTGAACTGCCCGCGCTGCATGAGCTCGCGCCCCTTGCCGCCGCGGCCGGTCACTTCGTACTTCGTGGTGCTCACGGTCTGCTCGGCGCCGCGCGACGTCTCCACGGTGAGCAGATCCCGGTCGCCCTTCGAGGCCAGAAATCCCAGCACCCGGTCGTCGTCGGCCACCTTCAGCAGGATCACGCCCTTGCCCGGACCGGCGAGGAAGTTCACCTCGCCCACCGCGCACAGCATCGCCCGCGCCTCGCGGGTCACCGCGATGATGGTCTCATCCCCCTCGACGACGCTGACGCCGACGATCTCGGCGCCGTCGCCCGGTCGCGCGTAGCGCCGGCCGGCGCGGGTGCTCGGCTCGGCGAACCCGGCCAGCGAGAAGCGCAGGCTGTAGCCGTCGCTCGACACCGCCAGTGCATGCACCGGCGGCACCGGCACATCGGCATCGGCGATGGTGGCCTGCTCGTCGTCGGCGCCGGGGCTGGCCCGGCCGATGTCGCCGATGGCGCGCGGATCCAGGCTGAAGGCGGCGACCACCCGCTCGTTGTCCTTGAACTTGAAGAGCCGCTGCACCGGCTCGCCGTAACCGGTCGAGGCCGGCACGTCGATGAGCCTCACTGTGTAGGCGGCGCCGAAGTTCGTGAACAGCACCACCGTGGCGCGGGTGCTGCCAGCCATCGCCGCCAGCACCACGTCGCCTTCGCGCAGGCGGGTGGACGACAGGTCTTTCACGTCCTTCTGGCGTTTCACCCAGCCGTCACGCGAGACGATGACCACGTTGTCTTCGTCGACGATGAAGGCGTCGGGCGCGTATTCGGTCTCGTCGGCCTGCTCGAGGGTGGTGCGGCGCTTGTCGCCGTACTTCTCCTGCACACCTTCCAGTTCACCGCGCACGAGCTTCCAGCGCGCGGCGTCATCGGCCAGCAGGGCGTTGATGTCACGCGTCCGCGAGCGCTTCCCGGTCAGTTCGTTCTGGATGACGAGAATCTCGAGACGGGCGAGGCGGTACAGCTTCAGCTCGAGGATGGCATCGGTCTGCAGGGCGTCGAGCGAGAAGCGGGCCATGATCTTCTCGGCCGAGTCGGCCTTGCCGTCGGACTTGCGGATGATGGCGATGATCTCGTCGAGCGCATCGAAGACCTTCTCGAAGCCTTCGAGGATGTGGATGCGCTTGCCCAGCTGCGCCAGCTCGTGTTCCAGCCGGATCGTGACCACGTCGATCCGGAAGTGCAGGAAGTGCCACAGCATCTGCTTGAGATCGAGACGCTCCGGCCGGCCGGCGTCGGCGTTCTCGGTGGGCACCAGGCACGTGAGGTTGACGGCGAAGTTGGACTGCAGCGGCGTGTGCTTGAACAGGTACGCCATGACCATCTTCTCGTCGGCGTCCTTCTTCACCTCGAGCGCGATGCGGACGTCGTCGGTGGAGAGATCCTTTACGTCCACCAGTTGCGGCAGCTTGCGCGCCAGCACGACGTCGCCGATGCGCTCCACCAGCACCGACTTGTCCACCATGTAGGGAATGCTGGTGATGTAGAGGGTCTTCTCGGCCCGGCCCACCGGCCCGGCTTCCCACGTCGCGCGCAGCCGCACGCTGCCGCTGCCGGTGCGGTAGATCTCCTTCATCTCGTCGGGCGAGTTCAGGATCTGGCCGCCGGTCGGAAAATCCGGCCCTTTCACCCAGCGGCACAGCTGCGCCACGGTGAGGTCGGGGTTGTCGAGCAGCTTGATGAGCGCCTGGCACACCTCGGTGAGGTTGTGCGGCGGGATGTTGGTGGCCATGCCCACCGCGATGCCGGTGGCGCCGTTCACGAGCAGGTTCGGGATGCGCGAGGGCAGCACCACGGGCTCGGTCTTGGTGCCGTCGTAGTTGGGCCGGAACGGCACCGTCTCCTGATCGATCTCCTCGAGCACTTCGTCCGACAGCCGCGCCAGCCGGCATTCGGTGTAACGCATCGCCGCGGCGCCGTCGCCGTCGAGCGAGCCGAAGTTACCCGAGCCGTCGATGAGCGGATAGCGCAGCGAGAACGACTGCGCCATGCGGACCAGCGTCTCGTAGAGCGCCGAGTCGCCGTGCGGGTGGTAGTTGCCCATGACGTCGCCGACCACCTTGGCGCACTTGCGGTGCTTGGTGTCGGCGGTCAGGTTCTGCTGCCACATCGTGAAGAGGATGCGGCGCTGTACCGGCTTGAGCCCGTCGCGCACGTCGGGCAGGGCGCGCGAGGTGATGACCGACAGCGCGTAGTTGAGATAGCGGCTCTGCGCCGCGTCGTGAAGCGCCACCGAGCCGTTGCCATCGCCGCCGGGACCGGCGCCCGAGCCTGACCCGCCGCCGGGTGGCGGAGGCGTGGGAGCGGAATCGTCAGCGGGCTGGTCGAACAGAGAAGGTTCAGGTTTGCGCTTGGACATCAGTCGTCTTCAGGATACTCGGCCGCTGTCAGATCCAGTGCACCTGGTGGCCGACGGCCGCGAGATAGCGCTGGAAATCCAGCCCCGAGAGCACCAGCGTCGCGGTGTTGACGTTGGGATGGAAGGCCACCCGCGCGGCATCGCGGATGGCGACGTCGATGGCAAGTTCCACGGCGTGCGCGGGGTCGTTCAGCAGGCCGAACGGCGACACCGAACCCGGCGTGAGGCCGAGATGGGCGAGCAGCCGCTCGGGCGACGCGAAGCCGAGCTTCTTCTCCCCGAAATATTCGCCGAGGGCGGCCAGGTCGCCGCGACGGGTGAAGGCCAGCACCACCAGGAAGTGCCGGGTGCCCTTCTGATTGCGCAGGAACAGGTTTTTCGCGTGCAGCGCGTCGATGCCGGCCCAGTAGTGCTCGGCCTCGGCCACCGTCGCCACCGGTGGATGTTCGTGCCGCTCGCACACGATGCCCAGGTCGGCGAGGTAGCGTTCCACGGCAGGCATCCGGTAGATGATAGGCCCAGTGATCGCCCGGGTGCTTCTGGCCGCCGCGGTGCTGCTTGGTGCCGCCGCCGACGCGCGAGCGCAGACGCCGATCGTGGCGCGTCTCACATCGAGCGTGCTGGGCGAGGTGCGCGAGTTCACCGTGCGCCTGCCGGCCAGCTATGCGCGCGATCGCCAGCGCCGCTACCCGGTGGCCTACGTGCTCGATGGGGCGCCGCTCGATGCCCACACGTTCGCCGGCGCCGAGCTGCTGGCCGCCACGGGCGAGGCGGCGGAGCTCATCGTGGTGGGCATCCCGAACATGCATCGCGCCGGCCGGGCCCGCGACTTCCTGCCGCCGTTCCTGTCGTTCCCGCGCCGCGACGGCACGCCGTTCACCGGCGGCGCCGACCGCTTCCTGCGCTTCCTGCGCGAGGAGCTCACGCCGCGCATCGAACGCACCTACCGCACCGCGCGGCCGCGGCTGCTCGTCGGCCACAGCCTCGGCGCGATCTTCGTGTGCTACTCGCTGATGACGGCGCCGGCGTTCTTCGACGCGAGATTCGCGCACAGCCCGGCCATCTGGCGCGACGAAGACGTCGTGGCCGCTCAGCTGGGCCGGTGGCTCGCCACCGCACGCGGGCTCGACAGCTTCTTCTACCTGAGTGTCGGCGCGAAGGAAGGCGACGGCCTCGGCCACGGCTACGACAGGCTGAAGACCGTGCTCGGATCGCACGCGGCGGCCGCCGGACTGCGCTGGCGGGCGGATGTCACGCCTGCCGCCGTGCACGAGACCAATGTGGCGCTCGCCACGGTGCCCAGCCTGCGAGCCTGGGTCGCGAGCCAGCCGGGCCCGCGCCCGCGACGCTAGACCGACGCGCTCACAGCCCGGGCACGAGCTTGCCGGGATTCATCAGGTTGGCGGGATCGACGGCCCGCTTGATGGTGCGCATGAGATCCAGAGCATCGGCGCCGTGCTCGCGCTCGAGGTACTTCAGCTTCCCCATCCCCACGCCGTGTTCGCCCGAGCAGGTGCCGCCGAACCTCAGCGCCCGTTCCACCAGACGGTGGTTGGCCGCCGCGACGCGGGCGAGTTCCTCGGGGTCGTCCGGATCGAGCATGAAGATCAGGTGGAAGTTGCCGTCACCGGCATGCCCGACCAGCGGCGCCACCAGGTTCGACGCCGCCAGATCCTGCCGGGTCTCGATGATGCACTCGGCCAGATGTGCAATCGGCACGCAGACATCGCTCGTCCACGCCTTGCAGCCGGGCCGCGAGGCGATGGTGGCGTAGAGCACATTGTGCCGTGCCTCCCACAGCTTCGCGCGCTCTTCCGGGGAGGCCGTCCATTCGAAGGAGGTGGCGCCGTGCTCGTCGGCCACTTCGCGCACCAGCCGGGCGTGCTCCTCGACCACCGCCGGGCTCGGCCCGTGGAACTCGAAGAGCAGCGTCGGCACTTCGGGCAGCGACGCCTTCGAAAAGCGATTGACGATGGCGAGCTGCACTTCGTCGATGATCTCGATGCGCGCCACCGGCACGCCCAGTTGAATCGTCTGGATCACGGTGGTGGCGGCGCCTTCGATCGACTGGAAGCCGCAGACGGCGGTCGAGATCGCTTCAGGGCGTCCGTAGAGGCGCAGCGTCACCTCGGTGATGACGCCGAGCGTGCCTTCCGAGCCGACGAAGAGGCGCGTCAGATCGTATCCCGACGACGACTTGCGGGCCCGACCGCCGGTGGTCACGATGCGGCCATCGGCGAGCACCACGGTGAGGCCCAGCACCGTCTCGCGCATCGTGCCGTAGCGCACGGCCGCGGTGCCCGAGGCGCGGGTGGCGGTCATGCCGCCGATGGTGGCGTCCGCTCCCGGATCGACCATGAACATCAGGCCGGTGTTCTTCAGGTGCACATTCAGCTTGCGGTGCGTGAGCCCGGCCTCGACGGTGACGTCCATGTCGTCGGCGCTGAGGCGCAGCACCTTCGTCATGCGCGTCAGGTCGATGGACACGCCGCCGTGGATGGCGTTGACGTGGCCCTCGAGCGAGCTGCCGCTGCCGAACGGGATGATCGGCGCGCCGTGGCGGGCGCAGGCAGCCACCACCGCGCTCACCTCGGCCGTGGTCTCGGGGTAGACGACCGCATCCGGCTCGGCCGCGGCGTGCCACGACTCGCCGTGGCTGTGATGGTCGCGCACGGCAGCGGCGGTGGACACGCGGTCGCCAAGCAGCGCGCGGAGGTCGGAGACGAGGGTGGAGACGGTATCGGGCGCCAGCGGCATGATGCGGAAGACGGCCAGTATACGCCGCGGTCACTTCGTCGTAGAGTGACGGCAGGTGGTGCGCGTCCCTTCGGCCCGGCGGTTCCTGCGCGTCATGACGGCGCTCGTCCTGGCCGCGCTCGTGGTGCTGGCCGGCCGCGAGGCGCTGGCCCGCCAGCGCCGCCTCGGCGTCTCGAACCGCTATCCCATTCCCACCGAGTCGAGCTTCGACGGCGGCTTCAACTTCTGCCGCATCGCCTTCCAGACCGGACGCTTCCGCCGCGGGGGGAGCTGGGTGGTGGACTATCCGCGCGCCGACGTGAACCTCTCGATCCGGCTGTCGGAGCTGACCCGGACCCGCATCAGCCGCGACGGCGAGCGTGAGCCGCGACACTTCGTGCTGCAGCTCACCGACCCGTCGCTCTTCCGTTGCCCGTTCGTGATGATGACCGAGCCCGGCGGCCTGACGCTCGACGACGCGGAAGTGGCGGCGCTGCGCGACTACCTGCTGAAGGGCGGGTTCCTCTGGGCCGACGACTTCTGGGGCGAGATCGCCTGGCAGAACTTCGAGGACGAGATGCGCAGGGTGCTGCCGGCCGCGGAGTTCGATCTGCGCGACCTCGACCGCGACCATCCGATGTTCCGCATGCAGTTTCCGGTGCAGGCGGTGAAGCAGATCCCGTCGATCAACTTCTGGGCCGGCACCGGCGGCGACACCTCCGAATGGGGCATCGACAGCCGCGAGCCGCGGGCGCGGGCCTTCATCGACAAGCAGGGCCGCGTCGTCATGCTGGCCACCCACAACACCGACTACGGCGACTCGTGGGAGCGCGAGGGCGACGACCCCGACTACTTCCAGACTTTTTCGATCGACGGCTACGCGTTCGGCATCAACGTGGTGCTGTATGCGATGAGCCACTGACCTTCTCGGATGCCGGCCCGCCTCGCTGACTGGAGACTCTGATGCTGCCTCTCGTACTGCTCCTCGTCGCGTCGTCGCTTACGGCGCAGGAGCCGGAGAAGAAGAAGGTGCCGAACGACTCGGTCGAGATCTCGGCCCGCGGCTGCTTCAAGGGCCGGGTGTTCGCCGCCGCCGCCCGCGCTGAAGAGGAAGGCGTGCAGATGGGCCCCGACGTCGGCGGGCGCAGCTTCCGCGTGGCCGCGCCGAAGGCGGTGATGAACGAGGTCAAGAAGCACAACGGCCACTGGGTGGCGATTGTGGGTATCGTCCGCAAGTCGGACCTGTCGGAGCCGATGCTCGGGACCCGCATCGGTGGCGCCCGCGTCGTCGTCGGCCAGCCCGGACGCGATCCGTCGCGCTCCAACCTGCCCACGCCGGCGCCAGTGCCCGTTATGGACCTCTCGTCGGTGCAGTTCCTCGGCGAGGAATGCCCGATTCGTTAGTTCGGCCATCCTCAGGGAATCGTCGCCGACGTCTCCGCCGACGGGCCGGACGCGCCGCAGGCGTTGGCCGCGAACATCCGCAGGAAGTACGGCCCGCGCGGCACCAGACCCGAGGCCGAGGTGAGGTCGGCTGCCAGGCCCACCGCGAAGCGGTCGCTGGCGCCGCTGCTGCTGCCGGCGTAGATGATGTAGGTGGTCGGTATCGCGCCGCTCGCTGGCGCGTTCCAACGCACGGTGAGCCGTCCGGGCTGAGCGGTGGCCACGAAGCCGGTCGGTGCTGCAGGAATCGTGCAGGTGCCGGGTTGTGCCGCCAGCACGGCTTCGTTCGATGCCACGCCCGCGCCCGCCGCGTTCACGGCGACGATGCGCACGTAGTAGGTGCCCGGAGGCGCGACGACCGAGAACGTGCGCGCCGTCGGCGGCAGTGGCACCAGACCGATGTCGGTGAGCCCGGGCCCGCTGCCGGCTCGCAGCTGGTAGGCGGCGATGATCGGCCCCTGCGGGTTCTCGGTCCACTGCAGCGAGACCGCCGTGCCCTGCACCGTGGCCAGCAGCGCCAGCGGCGCCAGCGGCGGCCCGGCCTGCCCGGTCGCGAACTGGATCTGGTTGGACGGCGCGCTCAACCCGGCCGCGGTCTGCGCCCGTAGACGCGCGAAGAACACGCCGTCCGGCGCATTGAAGACGGTGAACGACAGGGTGTTGCCGGCGGGCAGCACCGCCGCTGTCTGGCCCGGCGCCAAGCCGGCCTCGAGGCGATAGCCGCTCACCGGCTCCGCGTCCGCGGAGGCCGGCGCCTGCCACGTGAACGTGACCCGGTTGCGCAGCACCACGGCAGCGAAGTTCTGCGGCTCACCGGGCACCGCCGACGGGCTGACCGTGACGACGAAGCTCGCGGTGCTGGTGAGGGCGCCGTCGCTGGCGGTGAGGGTGATCGTGGAGGTCCCGTATTGACCGATGCTGGTCACCGTCACCCGGGCGTTGCCAAGCGCGTCTGGCGCGACCAGCTGCACGCGGTTCTGCGGAATCACCGCCGTGTTCGACGACGACGCCGTGAGTGTCACCGGCGTGCCCTGAGGGTCGGCGACCACGAAGGCCAGCGCCCCGGTGGTCGCGCCGGCGCCGGCGTCGAAGAGCGTGCGGTCGCCTGGCGCGCCGGCGAAGGTGGGAGGCGCCGGTGCGGAGACGCCAATCGTGAAGGCCCCGGCCAGCGACGTCGCCTGCCCGTCGGGATTGGTCACGGTGAGCGTGCGGGCGCCGGCGGCGGCGCCGGTGGTGTCGAGCAGGAGCGTCAGCGTGGTCGGGCTCGTGACGATCGCCGAGGTCACGGCAACGCCGCTGCCGCTCACCGTCGCGCTGAGCCGACGCGCAAATCCCGGCCCGGGGTCGAAGAAGCCGCGCCCGCCGGCCGCGCTGCCCGTGACCGTGACGATGAGCGTCGAGACGCCGGCATCGACGATCGACGGCGCCACTGCCGTGATCGTCGCCGGCGGCGGTGAGAGCAGCCGCACCAGGCGCACCGCATACGAGTCGGTGGCGTTGACGTACTGCTGGATGGTCCAGAACGTCATGTCGTCGTCGGGATCGACGCTCGTGTAGGAATAGTCGCCCCACCGCTGCGCCGCTTCAGGCGCCGACTGCACGTTGTAGGCGAACGCCGTGTTGTGGCTGAACGGCGTGGGCGCGTCCATCACGCCCGGGGGATACGCCGCCTGGTCGCCCGCCAGGCGGCCCGTGAACACCGCGTTCACGCGGGCAGCGGCGCCAGACGCCGACATGCCGAGCGCGGCGTGCCCCTGGCCGTTGGCCATGACCGCGCCCATCCAGTAACTGACCGGATCGCTGGCGGCGGCGTCGAACACCGTGCCCGACTGCACGACGGCGGGCGTCGAGGCGAGCGACCCGAGTTCGTACCAGCGCACGCCGTTGCGTTCGCCCGAGGTATCGGCCGCGCCCGATCCGTTCACCTCGATCTGATGCGCCGTCCACAGGCGGCCCTTGCGGACGACGGCCTGGAGCAACCGGTCGTCGAGACCGTCGAGCGGCAGCACGCCGCCCTGGTGCGGCACGTCGATCGGGAACCCGGTGGCGGGCACGGTGATGTCGATCCGGCCCGAGATGGACGGCGTGGCGCCCGGGCTGGAGATGCGATGCAGCACCAGCGTGCCGAACTGCCGGTTGTCGACGCCGATGACATAGCCTTCGTTGGTGTTGGCGTCGACGTTGTCGACGCCCTGCGGCGTGTAGACGCCGTCGCTCGTGCTCGACGGCAGCACGCCGTCGAACTGCGCCACCGCCAGGGCGCCGCTGACCAGCGCCGCCTTGTTCACGACCAACACCGAGGTTGAATCAAAGTCGAGCGCGTTGACGTCGGGTCCGCAGAACTGGTTGACCCCGATGTAGAGGGCGTCTTCGTCCACGCCGAGCGTCGGATAGTCGGCCAGGCACCCGGCGGCGCCCGTGACGCCGCCCTGGCGCCGGGTGTTGCCCCACTGGAACAGCGTCCAACCCATCGGCCCGGTGATGGTCGAGGCGCTGCTCACCGCCAGCATGAAACGGTTGGGCAGCGAGACGCTGATCATCAGCACGAACCAGCGGCCGGTGCGGCGGTCGTAGCGCACGCGGGGATCGGAGGTATAGGCGCCGCCGGGCAGGATCGAGGCGAAGAACACGTCGGTGTCGAGGTTGAGGGCGCCGTCGGGGGAGCCGGTGGTCTTGCTGAGGGTGCGGAGGCGTCCGTTGAGGCCGGCGAGGTACTGCGTCGGGCCGATGTCGCCCATGGTGTCGGGCGGCAGCGACCCGCCGGTGTCGGCGAAGGTCGCCGCGTCCACCTCGGGTGTGGCGACGGTCTGCGCGACCAGCGGCGCGACGCTGCGGTCCACCAACGCCGGCGCCTGGTCCGCCGACAGCGCGATCGCCTGAGGATTCTGGGGCAGTTGACGACGATCGGGCCGGATCTTGCGCGCCCGCGGCCGATCGCGCCGGTTCGTCACGGCCGGGCCGCGCGCCGCCTGCGCCGCCATCACGTCGGCGGTGCGCACGACCACCGGCGCGGCGCCCGCCCACACCTCGGCCACGGTATCGACCGCGGTCATCCCCACGGGACCGTCGACGCCGGCCACCGCCGGCGGGGCGAGCGCAATCGGACCCTGCCGCTGCAGCAGCGCGGTGGAACGCGGCGGCTCGCTGGAGCACGCGGCGACGAGCAGAGCGGAGCCCACGAGGAGCGACAGGCGGCACAGTGTGGGCATCAGGAACAGGGAAGACCCGGCACTCATCGTCTCGGCAGAAGCACGACGCAGCGTTAGCGGCGGCCGGCGACGCCGACGACGGGGCTGCTACGATGGCGGTATGCCAGCGGCCGGACCGACCTTCACGCCGAAAACGCTCGCGTTCCTGCGCGCGCTCAAGCGCAACAACCGCCGCGAGTGGTTCCACGAGCGCCGGGCCGACTACGACCAGCACGTCCACGCGCCGATGGTGGCGATCGTCGAACACCTGGCGCGCGACTTCGTGACGGTGGCGCCCGAGGTGGTGGCCAGTCCGAAGATCTCGATGTTCCGGCCGTGGCGCGACACGCGCTTCAGCGCCAACAAGGCGCCGCTCAAGACCAACGTCGCCGCCGTGTTCCCGCATCGCGCCCTTGGCCGGATGCAGGGCGCCGGGCTCTACTTCGAGGTCTCGACCGAGTCGGTGTGGATCGGCGGCGGTCTCTATGCCCCCGATGCGGCGATGCTGCACGCCGTGCGCCAGCACATCGCCGAGCACCATCGCGCCTTCGCGACGATCGTCGGCGCGGCGAAGTTCACCGCGCTGCTCGGCGCCATGCAGGGCACCACAGCCACACGGATGCCGCGTGGCTTCGATGCCGCGCATCCGGCCGCCGAGGTGTTACGCCACAAGCAGTTCCTGGCGGTGCGGGAAGAGGTGCCGGCGTTTGCCGCGCGTGCTGATTTCTACGCGCAGTTGCTGGCCACCTTTGCGGCGATGGCGCCGTTTGTCAGCTTCCTCAACCAGCCGATCGTCGAGCTGCGCCGCGCGCTCGATCGAGATCCGCTGGTGGCGGAACGTGCGGGATCCGGCCGGCGGCGGCCCGGCTAGCACCCCTCTCAACGGCGGGCTATCACGGACGTACTTGCGGTGCGCCGACGACGGTGGTTTAGTGGGAGCAGAACAGGAGGGTCGTATGTACCCGCCCACTGCCGTCCGTCTTCGCACCGCGCTGGCCGTTGCTCTCACGCTCCCGGCATCAACCATCCTCGCGCAGACCACCCCACCGCAGATCGTCATCGGCGCCACCGTGGCGCAGCGTCAGGAAGCCGCCCGTGCGCTGGTGCCGCTCCTGAAGGACGTCCGCACGCACGCGCAGCCCGGGGCCACGGTGAAGCCCGGCACCGTGCCCGACTCGCCGTTTGCCGGCACGCAGACGACGCTCTTCGCCTTCACCGTCAGCAAGCGCGCGGTGCCGGTGGACCTGCGGGTGGTGACGGCGATGAACCAGCTCCTCGACTGGAACATCGGCGCCAGCGGCAACGAGCATCTGGCACAACTCTTCGACCGCTGGCTGATCGAACTCGAAGCGCGGTCAACCGGCGCCATGCGGCTCACCGGCGGCGGCCTGTGCGATGTGAACTGTGTCGTGAAGCGCATGACCACCCTCGACGAGACGTGGGGTCGCTCGCCGCGCAACCGCGCAGACACGCGCGACGAATTGCTGCTCGACGCGCTGAAGGTGGCGGTGCTCGAGAAGCCGTAGCCCTCAGGCGGCGGACTTCACCCCGGCGGTTGCGATCGCAAACAGCACGGCGCCGGCAGCCAGCGCAGCCACGCCCGACAGGAGTTGCTGCGAGGTGGCGCCCACCAGCGCGAATCTCTTGCGGAGCCTCCGGCTTCATGTCGAATGTTTCGAGCTGGCTCGGGCCACCGTACAGGAAAACGAAGATGACGGATTTGGCTTTGGCCGCCAGCGGCGTCGCGGTACTCTCAGCCGCGAGCAGCCGCGGCAAGCTCATCCCCA
>JANNIB010000319.1:0-16723 GCA_031404695.1 Acidobacteriota bacterium | reverse complement strand
GGGGGGCGGTTAATGGGGCCCCCCATGGCGCCCCTGTCGGCGGGGGGGGGCGCCGGGGGCCTTGCCCCGGGGCTCCCGGCGGGGGCCATCGGCGCGCGACGGCCGTGGCTATTCCCTCGTGGAACTCCTGGTCGTCCTGGGGCTGGTGTGTGCGGTACTGACCGCCGCCGTCCCCTCGTTCGACCGCGCGGCCGAGACCGCAGAGGTGGCCGGCGCCGCGCGCTACCTGGCTTCGGTCGTCGCCCGGGCCCGGCTCGACGCGGCACGGCGGCAACGCAGCGTGGCGATCCGGTTCCTGCGCCAGTCGCCGACGGCCTTTGTGGTCGTGGCCGATGGAGACGGCGACGGTGTGCGGGCCGATGACATCGCCGCCGGCGTCGACCGCGTGACGCGCCCCGACGATCGCCTCGAAGACCACTTCCCACGCGCGCGTTTCGGCATCGGCGGTCCGCTGCCGGCGATCGACGACACGCGGATGCTCACCGCCAGTGACGATCCGGTGCGCTTCGGCGTTGCCGACCAGCTCACCCTCACGCCGTTCGGCACGGCCACCGGCGGCACGGCGTACCTGACCAGCCGTGCCGGGGTGCAGTTCGCGGTGCGCATCTCCGGCGTGACGGGACGCGCGCGGGTGCTGCGTTACGACCATGGACGGGCATCGTGGCTGCCGATCTGACGGCAAGTGACCGTCGCGGCGGGCCACGATCGAGCGCGCCCGGCTTCGGCGTCGTCGATGTCGCCGTCATTCGCCCGGGCCTGCCGGTCTGGGTCGTGGCGATCTCCTGCATGGGAGCGCTCGTCGAGTCGCTGGCGCCCATCCGGCCCGGCGCGCGGACCGAACTCACCCTCGACGCAGGCGACGGCCGGCGATGGCCGGTCGGGGTCGAGGTGCTGCGCTGCTGGGTTGCCGCCCTCGACCCGGTGAAGTACCACGCCGCGATGCGGTTCGAGCGGCCGGTATCGGCAGGGTAGCGGGTAAGAACTACCCGAAGGCGCGCCGCGCCCATCAGGGTAGCCGCTACCCATTAACTCCGGCCTCCTTGGGGTGGCACATCCCAACGCTGAGCAAATCACAGCGATCGACGATCGACGGCGCATGGCATCAGCCTTGGTTGATCACCGTCGCAAGGGGGGCACTGCGGATGGATCATCGACGCGCGACGGCAGACGACGGGGAGCGGCACCCACGGCAGGGCGACCGCCGCCAGGGGCTCCACTCGGTGGTGCGGGCGCTGGCGACACATCTGGTCTCGGGCGAACCGCAAGTGCGCCTGGAGGGCGTGCTCGAAGCCGGCCTCGCCCGGGCCCTCGGCGCCGAATGGCTGCGGGCGGTGCGGCAGGGCGCGGCCGCCGGCCGGCTGCCGGCGCCGCGCTCGGCGCGCATCAGGGCCAGCGGCCCGGCCGCAGGCCAGGAGGTGTTCTTCGAGTTGGCGCTGCCCGACCGCCATCTCGACGCCTGGGACGAGCAGTTGCTCGAGACGGCCGCGCATCTGCTGACCCTGGCGCTGGCGGCCGATCGGCAACCGGTCGTCCGCTCCGCGCCGGTGCGATCCGGATCCGGCGCGGCACCGCTCATCGGTTCGAGCAGTCTGATGCGTGCCGTGCGCGACCGGATTGAACGAGTTGCGGTCAGCGACTTCACGGTGCTCATTCAAGGGGAGAGCGGCACCGGCAAGGAGCTGGTGGCGCGCCAGATCCACGAGCTGAGCGGACGCCGGAACGGCCCGTTCGTCGCCGTCAACTGCGCGGCGCTGGTCGAGACGCTGCTCGAGGCGGAACTCTTCGGTGTCGAAGACCGCACCGCCACCGGTGTTCGCGGCCGGCGCGGGAAGTTCGAGCACGCCGACGGCGGCACGCTGTTCCTCGACGAGGTTGCCGAGCTGTCGATGGCCGCGCAGGCGAAGCTGCTGCGCGCCATCCAGGAACTGGCGGTCGAGCGCGTGGGCGGCCACGCCACCCGCCGCCTGAACGTGCGCATCGTCGCCGCCACCAACAAGCCGCTGGCGGGCCTGGCCGATCGCGGCGTGTTCCGGTCTGACCTCTACTACCGCCTCAGCGGCCTCGACGTCGTGGTGGCGCCGCTACGCGCCCGCAAAGACGACATCCTCGAACTGGCGCACTACTTCCTGGCCTGTCACGAGTCGCGCGGCAAGGTGGCGTTGTCCTCGACCGCTGCTGACGCGCTGCAGGCCTACCACTGGCCGGGCAACGTGCGCGAGCTGCAGCGCACGCTGGAAGGCGCCGTCGCGATGTCGCCGTCGCGCCTCATCGGCCTCGACGATCTGCCGACGGCAGTGCGCGGGTCGTATGCGGATGTGGTCGTGCCGTCACTCGAGGCCAACGACAGCCTGCGCGCCTGGGCCAGTCGCTACGCGAAGCTGGTGCTGGAGCGCTCCGGTCACAACAAGCGCAAGGCCTGCCGCGCGCTCGGCATCAGCTATCACACCCTGCAGGCGCACCTGCGCTACCGCGGCGGGCGGGCCGCTCCCGGGGAGGTGCGCGACGACGTCGCGTGAGCGGTGCGACGGGGCCGGCGTCCTTGACCGGCATGGGCGGGCGTAGTACGTTTCTACGGATATTTCTCGCCCCAATGGTCCCTGCATGAACGACACGACACCGCCCCCCCTGAAGAAGACCGCGCTGCACGCCGCTCACGTCGCCCTTGGGGCCCGGATGGTGCCATTCGGTGGCTGGGACATGCCGGTCGAATATTCGGGCATCACCGCCGAACACATGGCGGTGCGTACGGCGGCGGGCCTGTTCGACGTGTCGCACATGGGGCAGATCGAACTGGCCGGCCCGAACGCGCTGGCCGCAATTCAGCACCTCACCTCGAACGACGCCAGCAAGCTGCAGAACGGCCAGGCGCAATATTCCGCGCTGATGACGCCGCAGGGCACCTTCGTCGACGACGTGCTGGTCTACCGCTTTGCCGAGAGACACTACCTGCTGGTGGTGAACGCCTCGAACATCGAGAAGGACCACGCCTGGATCGCGAAGCACGCGCCGGAAGCGGGTGAGGTGGCGATTGTCAACTCGTCCGACCGCTACGCGCTCATCGCCGTGCAGGGGCCCAAGGCGCGCGGCATCGTGCAGAAGCTCACCGCGGTCGAGCTCAGCACCATCAAGTACTACTGGTTCGCGCACGGTGAGATTGCCGGCGTGCGCGGCACGCTCTCGCGCACCGGCTACACCGGGGAAGACGGCTGGGAGATCTTCGTGCCGCCGCAGTTCGCCACCCAGGTGTGGAACGCCGTGCTCGCAGCCGGCAAGGACGACGGCCTGGTGCCGGCCGGTCTCGGCGCCCGCGACACGCTGCGCCTGGAAGCGTCGATGCGTCTCTACGGCAACGACATGGACGAGACCTCGACCGTGCTCGAGTGCGACCTCGGCTGGATCGTCGGCTGGAACAAGACGGAATTCACCGGCAAGCCGGTGCTCGATCGCCAGAAGGCCGAAGGCGTCGCGAAGAAGATCGTCGGCTTCGAGATGGTCGACCGCGCCATCGCACGGCACGGCCACGAGGTCGTGCATGACGGCGCGAAGGTCGGCGTCGTCACCAGCGGCACCCACACGCCCTACCTCAAGAAGGCCATCGGCATGGCCTACGTGCCGGCGGCGCTCACCGCGCCCGGCACCGAGTTCACCATCGACATCCGCGGACGCCTGGCGAAGGCCGTGGTCGTCCCGATGCCGTTCTACAAGCGTCCCAAGGCGTAGTTCGAGGAGCTGGTCCATGTATCCGAGCGATCTCAAGTACACGAAAGACCACGAGTGGGTGCGCATCGACGGCGGCGAGGGCACGGTGGGCATCACCAACTTCGCCCAGCAGCAGCTCGGTGACGTCGTCTACGTCGAACTGCCCGAGGTGGGCACCACGCTCACGATCGGCCAGCCGTTCGGCACCATCGAGTCGGTGAAGGCGGTGTCGGAGCTGTTCGCGCCGCTCAGCGGCACCGTCACCGAAGTCAATGCGTCGATCAAGGACCGGCCCGATGCCGTCAACAGCGCGCCGCACGACACCTGGATGATCAAGGTGCAGCTGGCCAATCCGGCCGATGCCGACGCGCTCATGACCGCGGCCGACTACGAAGCGTCGCTCGCGCACTAACCACACCCCGTCTTCACACGTCTGGCCCCGCCGATGGATACGTTCGTTCGCCGCCATGTAGGACCTCGTCCGCACGACCTGCCCGAGATGCTCGCGACCATCGGCGCGTCGTCGCTCGATGCGCTCATCGACGAGGCGATTCCCGTCTCCATCCGCCGGCCGGGCCCGGTGGCGCTGCCGCCGGGCGAGACCGAACATGCCTACCTGACGCGGCTGCGCGGCGTCGCGGCGAAGAACCGGGTGCTGCGCTCGTTCATCGGCCTCGGCTACTACGACACCATCACGCCAAGCGTCATCCGGCGCTGCCTGTTCGAGAACCCGAGCTGGTACACGCCCTACACGCCCTATCAGGCGGAGATCGCCCAGGGCCGGCTCGAGTCGCTGCTGAACTTCCAGACGGTCGTGTGCGACCTCACCGGGCTGCCGGTGGCCACCGCGTCGCTGCTCGACGAGGGCACGGCCGCCGGCGAGGCGATGACGCTGCTGCACCGCGTCTCGCCGAAGAAGCTGACGACGGGCGGCGTCTTCCTGGCCGCGGATACGGTCTTCCCGCAGACTCTTGCCGTGCTCCAGAGCCGCGCCGAACCGCTCGGCATCGAACTGCGCGTGCAGCCGGTCCTGGCGATGAGCTTCGACGACCCCGACGTGTTCGGCGTGTTGCTGCAGTACCCGGACGAACAGGGCAACATCGTCGATCCGTCGGCGACGATCGACGCCGCGCACGCGGCCAAAGTGCTGGTGGCGGTGGCCACCGACCTGCTGGCGCTCACCGTGCTCACGCCGCCCGGGGAACTAGGCGCCGACATCGTGCTCGGCAATTCGCAGCGCTTCGGCGTGCCGCTCGGCTACGGCGGCCCGCACGCGGCGTTCTTCGCCACGCGCCAGGAGCACGTGCGTCACGCCCCCGGCCGCATCATCGGCGTCTCGGTCGACGCCCAGGGCCATCGCGCCTACCGCATGGCGCTCCAGACGCGTGAGCAGCACATCCGCCGCGAGAAGGCGACCTCGAACATCTGCACGGCACAGGCGCTGCTGGCCAACATGGCGGCGATGTACGCGGTGTACCACGGGCCCGACGGCCTGACCGCCATCGCGCGCCGCGTGCATGGCCTCACCCGGTCGCTGGCCCGCAGCGTGACTGCGCTCGGCGTCACCCAGACCAACGCGCACTACTTCGACACGCTGCGCTTCACGCTCACCCCGGCGCAGGCGGCGGCGGTGCGCTCGGCGTCGGTCGAAGCCGGCTACAACCTGCGCCACCTCGGCGACACCGGCATCGGGGTCTCGCTCGACGAGACGGCCACCCCCGACGACGTCGCGGCGCTCGTGGCGGTGTTTGCAGGGGCAGTGGGCAAGGCGGCCGGCGCCGTGGCCGCGTCGTCCGACGACGCGCTGCCGCCGGCGCTGCGCCGCACCTCGTCGTTCCTGACGCACGCCGTGTTCCACCGGCATCGCTCCGAGAGCGAGATGATGCGCTATCTGAAAGCGCTCGAGCGCAAGGACATCGGCCTCGACATCTCGATGATCCCGCTCGGCTCGTGCACGATGAAGCTGAACGCCGCCAGCGAGATGTACCCGGTGACCTGGGCGGAGTTCTCGCGCCTGCATCCGTTCGTGCCGCTCGAGCAGGCCGCCGGCTACGCCGAGGTGTGCCGCGATCTCGAAACGGCGCTGGCCGAGCTCACCGGCTTCGCGGCGACCTCGCTGCAGCCCAACTCCGGCGCGCAGGGCGAGTTGGCCGGCCTGCTCGTCATCCGCGCCTGGCATCAGGACCGCGGGGAAGGCCATCGCAACGTCGTGCTCATCCCGGCCTCGGCGCACGGCACCAATCCGGCGAGCGCGGTCATGGCCGGCTGCAAAGTAGTCGTCGTGGCCTCCGACCCCAACGGCAACATCGACGTGGCGGACCTGAAGGCGAAGGCCGAGACGCACAGCGCGAGTCTCGCGGCGCTGATGGTCACCTATCCGTCCACCCACGGCGTGTTCGAAGACGCCATCCGCGACATCTGCGCCACCGTGCACCAGCACGGCGGGCAGGTCTACATGGACGGCGCCAACATGAACGCGCAGGTCGGGCTGACGAGCCCGGCGCTCATCGGCGCCGACGTCAACCACATCAACCTCCACAAGACCTTCGCCATTCCGCATGGCGGCGGCGGTCCCGGCATGGGCCCGATCTGCGTGGCGACGCACCTGGCGCCGTATCTGCCCGGGCATCCGCTGACGCCGACCGGCGGCGACAAGGGCATCCTGCCGGTGTCGGCGGCGCCGTGGGGCAGCGCCAGCATCCTGCTCATCTCGTACGGCTACATCAAGATGCTGGGTGGCGAGGGCGTCACCGAGTCGACCAAATACGCGATCCTGAACGCCAACTACATCAATGCGCGGCTGGCGGGGCACTACGACGTGCTCTACGCCCGCGCCAACGGCCGCGTGGCCCACGAGATGATCTTCGACCTGCGCAAGTTCAAGGCGGCCGGGGTCGAAGAAGGCGACGTCGCCAAGCGGCTCATGGACTACGGCTTCCACGCGCCCACCGTCTCGTTTCCCGTGCCTGGCACCCTGATGATCGAGCCGACCGAAAGCGAAGACAAGGGCGAGCTCGATCGCTTCTGCGACGCGCTCATCAGCATCCGCCAGGAGATCGAGGACGTCGTCTCCGGCGCCGCCGACGCGAAGGACAACGTCCTCAAGAACGCCCCGCACACGGCCGGGGTCGTCACCGCCGACGCGTGGACGCATCCCTACACGCGCCAGCAGGCGGCGTATCCATTGCCGTGGGTCCAGGCCAACAAGTTCTGGCCCAGCGTCGGCCGCATCGACAACCCCTACGGCGATCGCAACCTCGTCTGCATCTGTCCGCCGATGGAGGCGTACGAGTAGCACGGGCGGACGGCCCGAGCCGATGGCAGAGTTCCGCCGCGTGCGGCCACTCCGGGTGCTGAACACGCGTCAGATGCGCGCGGCCGACCGCCGTGCCATCGACGAGGTGGGCCTGCCCTCGATCGTGCTGATGGAGAACGCCGGCCGTCAGGTGGTGGCGGCGCTCGAGTCGCTGGTCGACGACCTGCCGTCGCGCGCGGTCGCGATTCTGTGCGGCACCGGCAACAACGGCGGCGACGGCTTCGTGGTGGCCCGCTCGCTGCAGCAGCGCGGACTCGAGCCGGCGGTCTTCCTCATCGGCACCACCGCCGATGTGCGGGGCGACGCCCGCATCAATCTCGACATCCTCGGCCAACTCGGCACGCCGATTGTGGAGATCGCCGATGCCTCGGCCTGGGAGCTGCACGGCTCGGAAGTGACCGGCGCCGATCTCATCGTCGATGCCATCGTCGGCACCGGCCTGAATCGCCCGCTGAGCGGCCTGCACGAGACCATCGTGCTCGACCTGAACGCGTCGGGGACGTCGGTGGTGGCCATCGATCTGCCGTCGGGCATGTCGGCTGACAGCGCCGAGCCGCTCGGGCCGTCGGTCCATGCGTCGGTGACGGTCACCCTGGCGGCGCCGAAGGTGCCGCTGGTGCTGCCGCCGGCCGAGCACACGGCCGGAGATGTCGTCATCGCCGACATCGGCATCCCGTCGTTCGTCCTCGACGACGTGGAGGGCCCGCGGCTCTATCTGCTGACGCGCGAATACGTGCGCACGCTGGTGCCGCCGCGCAGCCCCGACGCGCACAAAGGCGACTTCGGACGCGTCGTGGTAGTGGCCGGGTCGCTCGGCATGACCGGTGCGGCGGCGCTGTCGGCGCGGGCGGCGCTGCGCGCCGGCGCCGGGCTCGTCACCGTCGCCACGCCGGCGTCGGTGCAGGCGGTGGTCGCCGGCCTCGGCTCCGAGTTCATGACGGTGCCGCTGGCGGATGCCGACGGCCGCGTGACCGCGGAGGCGGTCGATCGCGTGCTGGATCTCGCGGCGGATGTGGTTGCCGTGGGGCCCGGACTGGGCGCCGGACCAGGCGTCACCGCGTTCGTGCGGGCGCTGCTCGAGCGCTGCGAGACGCCGCTCATCCTCGACGCCGACGCGCTCAACGCCTGCGCCGGGGATCCGGCGGTGCTGGTCGGCCGCGAGGAGCGCCCGGTGGTCATCACGCCGCACCCCGGCGAGATGGCGCGGCTCATCGGCTGCGCCACCGAAGACGTGCAGGCCAACCGCGTCGGCCTGGCCGCCGAGTTCGCGGCGCGGCACGGCGTGACCGTCGTGCTCAAGGGCTACCGCACCGTGATTGCGACGCCCGACGGCGACGTCTTCGTCAACCCGACTGGCAGCCCCGGGATGGCCACGGCCGGCAGCGGCGACGTGCTCACCGGCATGGTGGCCGCAGCCCTGGCGCAACTGCTCGATCCCTCCACCGCCTGTCAGCTCGCCACCTACCTGCACGGCGCGGCCGGGGAACTGGCGGATGCGGACGAAGGCGAGATGTCGATGGTGGCGGGCGACATCGTCAGCCACATCGGCGATGCGGTGCAGGAACTGGTGGCGCGCCAACGCGTGGCCCCGCCGGGCGAATGAGCGGCGCCATCACGCATGTGACCGTGGGCGAGGCGGAGACGCGCGCGGTGGCGGCGGCGCTCGCCGCGGACCTTCGGCCCGGCGACCTCGTGCTGCTGCACGGCGACCTCGGGGCGGGGAAGACCGTGTTCGTGAAAGGCCTCGCCGAAGGCCTCGGCCTCAATCCCGACAACGTCACCAGCCCGACCTTCACGCTGGTCCACGAGCACCTGGGCGGGCGGCTTCCGCTCCTGCACTTGGATCTCTACCGCCTCGCGGCGACGGACCTCGATGAGGTGGGTCTCGATCCCGATCAGGCGGCGCGCGGTGTCGTGGTGGTGGAGTGGGCCGAACGCCTGAGACGGCGGCCGCCGGCCTCACTGGCGGTGCACATCGGCGATCTCGGCGCCGAAGCCCGCGAGATCCGTGTGAGCGCGGTCAACCGCAACGCCTGAACCGGTCGCCGACCGACGGCGGCTCTCCAGGCGAGCCTGACTCCAAGCTCCCGAGCACCGGTCCCCGGGCCCGAGTCCCGCCCAACCGGTTATTCCGTCCGGTAGTTCGGCGCTTCCTTCGTGATCGTCACGTCGTGCACGTGGCTCTCGCGCTGGCCGGCCGGCGTGATGCGCACCATGCGGGCATCGCGCTGCAGGTCGATGATGGTGCCGCAGCCGCAGTAGCCCATGCCGGCGCGCAAGCCGCCCACGAGCTGGTGCACGAGCGACGACAGCGATCCTTTGTGCGGCACGCGACCCTCGATGCCTTCCGGCACCAGTTTCTCGGAGGTGGCGCTGACCTTGCCTTCGAGCTGGAACTCGTCCTGGAAGTAGCGGTCGCGGCTGCCCTTGCGCATGGCGCCGATCGAGCCCATGCCGCGGTATTCCTTGAAGCTGCGGCCCTGGAACAGGATGAGCTCGCCGGGGCTTTCGTCGGTGCCCGCAAAGAGGTTGCCGATCATGACCGAGCTCGCCCCGACTGCCAGCGCCTTCACGATGTCGCCGGAGTAGCGGATGCCGCCGTCGGCGATGACCGGCACGCCGTGCGGGCGGGCGGCGGCGGCGCATTCCCAGATCGAGGAGATCATCGGCATGCCGATACCGGCCACCACGCGAGTGGTGCAGATCGAGCCGGCGCCGATGCCGACCTTCACCGCATCCACGCCGAGCCGGATGAGTGCTTCGGTGGCGTCGGCGGTGGCGACGTTGCCGGCAATGAGGTCGACGTCCGGGAAGCGGCGGCGGATCTCCTTGACGATGTCGAGCACGCCCTGGCTGTGGCCGTGCGCGGTGTCGACGATGATGACGTCGACGTGCGCGGCCACCAGCGCCTCGGCGCGTTCGAGCGTGTTCTGCGCGGTGCCGACCGCCGCCGCGCAGCGCAGACGGCCGAGCGTGTCCTTGCAGGCGTTCGGGTACTTGATCGCCTTCTGGATGTCCTTGACGGTGATGAGCCCCTTGAGGCGGAACGCGCGGTCGACGACCAGCAGCTTCTCGACCTTCTTCTTGTGGAGGATCTCGCGCGCCTCGTCGAGCGTGGTGCCGACCGGCACGGTGATGAGGTTGTCGCGCGTCATCACGTCGGCCACCGACTGATTGACGTTGGTCTCGAAGCGCAGATCGCGGTTGGTCAGGATGCCGACCAGGCGGCCTTCCTTGCTGCCGTCTTCGGTCACCGGCACGCCCGAGATGCGGTAGTGCGCCATCATCTCCAGCGCTTCGTGGATGCGATGCGTCGGCGAGAGCGTGATCGGATTGACGATCATGCCGCTTTCGGAGCGCTTCACGCGGTCTACTTCAGCAGCCTGATCTTCGATCGAGAGGTTCTTGTGGATGACGCCGATGCCGCCCTGCTGCGCCATCGCGATTGCCATCGACGACTCGGTCACCGTGTCCATCGCGGCGCTGAGCAGCGGCACGTCGAGCGGGATGTTGCGGGTCAGGCGGGTCGAGACGTTGACCTGCGCCGGCAGCACGTTCGAATACCGCGGCACCAGCAGCACGTCGTCGAAGGTGAGGGCCGTCGTCAGCATCGAATCGAGCGAGGTCGTGGCCGGCGAGGAGGAGGCAGTGGGCAGCGTCATGGGCGGCAGTCTCTCGGGTCAGATACGCGAAAGGCCGACGCAGGGGTCGGCCTCGGGCAGTCGCGGCACACGGGGAACACAGGGGTGGCGGTGCACGGCGTCAGTTGGCTCCGTGGCATTTCTTGTACTTCTTGCCGCTGCCGCACCAGCACGGGTCGTTGCGTCCGATCTTCGGCTCGTCGCGCTTGACCTGCGTGATCGGCGCGTCGTCACCGCCGACCCGTGCCGGCGTCGGCGCGGACGGCGGCGGGAAACCGCCCGTGGCGCCAGGCGGCGGGAAGCCCGAGGCCGGCGTGTCGGACGGGCCGCTGTAGGTGAGCGGCGCCTGACGGCGCGGCGCCGGACGCACCGGCACGTTCACGATCGGCGCCTCGCCCTCGGGGCCACTTTCGACCGGGCGCAGCCACCACAGGTAGCGCACCATCTCGGCCTCGATGCGGCTGCGCATGTCCTGGAAGAGCGTGTAGCTCTCCTTCTTGTACTCGACCAGCGGATCGCGCTGGCCGTAGCTGCGCAGGCTGATGCCGTCTTTGAGGTGGTCGAGCGAGTAGAGGTGGTCCTTCCACTGCGTGTCGACGATCTGGAGCATCAGGTCGCGTTCGACGCGCCGCATGATGTCGGCGGGAATCACCGCGTCTTTCTCGGCGTATTTGGCCCGCACGCGCCCCTGCAGCGCTTCGCGGATCTCGCTCGGGCGGCCCTCGAAGGGCACCGCGGCGTAGTCGTCGTCGTCGAGCGAGAAGAGCTCGGTCAGCTCGCGCCGCAACGCGTCGAGGTCCCAGGTGCTCGAGTCGCCGTCCTTGACGCAGTAGAGCTCGACCTTGTCGTCGACCAGATCGTCGGCCGTGGCCAGCAGGTAGCCGCGGGTGTCGGAGGTCTCGTCTTCGGTGACCCGCACGACCCCGTCGAGCACCTCACGGCGCAGCGTGTAGACGCTCTCGCGCTGCTTGTTCATGACGTCGTCGTATTCGAGCAGGTGCTTTCTGACCGCGAAGTTCTGCGCCTCGACCTGCTTCTGCGCGCGTTCGATGGCGCGGCTCACCATGCCGTGCTCGATCGGCACGCCTTCTTCCATCCCGAGCTTCTGCATCAGCCCGGAGATGCGGTCGGACCCGAAGATCCGCATCAGGTCGTCTTCGAGCGAGAGGTAGAAGCGCGAGCTGCCCGGATCGCCCTGGCGGCCGGCGCGGCCGCGCAGCTGGTTGTCGATGCGGCGGGCTTCGTGGCGTTCGGTGCCGAGGATGTGCAGGCCGCCGGTGGCGACCACGGCGTCGTGTTCGGCCTCGCACTGTGCCTTGAAGTGGCGGTCGATGCGATCCCAGTCGGGGCGCGGGACGCGGTAGTTCTCGCCGCCGTGCGAGAAGTAGACGAACTCGTCGTCGTCGACGAAGCGTTCCTCGCCGCGTTCGAGTTTCTGCGCCACTTCTTCGTGCAGGCACTGCTGCCGCGCCATGTGATCGGCGCTGCCGCCGAGCAGGATGTCGGTGCCGCGGCCGGCCATGTTGGTGGCGATCGTCACCGTGCCCTGGCGGCCGGCCTGGGCGACGATTTCGGCTTCCTGCGCGTGATACTTGGCGTTCAGCACCACGTGCTTGATGCCGCGCCGCTTGAGCATCGCCGAGATCTTCTCGGACTTCTCGATGCTGACCGTGCCGACCAGCACCGGGCGGCCGACCTGCTGCTTCTCGATGATGTCGCCGACGATGGCCTCGTACTTCTCGGCCGCGGTGCGGTAGACGAGGTCGGGTTCCTCGACGCGCCGCATCGGCTTGTTGGTCGGGATGACCGTGACGTCGAGCTTGTAGATCTTGTTGAACTCGGGGGGCCTCGGTTTCGGCGGTGCCGGTCATGCCGCCGAGCTTGGCGTACTTGCGGAAATAGTTCTGGAAGGTGATGGTGGCGAGCGTCTGGTTCTCGCGCTCGATTTTCACGCCTTCCTTGGCTTCCACGGCCTGGTGGAGCCCGTCGCTCCAGCGCCGGCCCGGCATCAGGCGGCCGGTGAACTCGTCGACGATGACGACCAGGCCGTCCTTGATCATGTATTCGACGTCGCGCCGGTAGTGCGTGTGGGCGCGCAGCGCCTGCTGCACGTGATGCAGCAGCGGCATGTTGATCGGGTCGTAGAGGCCGCCGGCCTGCAGGCGGTGGGCGAGCAGCCGCTCGGCGTGGGCGATGCCGGCCTCGGTGAGCGTGACCGTCTTGCCCTTCTCGTCGACCGTGTAGTCGCCCGACGCTTCCATGCGTTCGCGGTCTTCGGTCTTCACCTGACCCTGGTGGACCAGGCCGCGGACCAGCGACGGGATGATGCGATCGACCTCGTAGTAGAGGTCGTTCGACTCTTCGGCCGGGCCCGAAATGATGAGCGGCGTGCGCGCCTCGTCGATGAGGATGCTGTCGACTTCGTCGACAATCGCGAAGTTGTGCCCGCGCTGCACCATCCGCGACAGGTCGAACTTCATGTTGTCGCGCAGGTAGTCGAAGCCGAATTCGTTGTTGGTGCCGTAGGTGATGTCGCAGCCGTAGGCGGCCTGCCGCTGCTCGTCGTTCAGGTCGTGCTGGATGACACCCACCGTGAGGCCGAGGAAGCGGTAGATGCGGCCCATCCACTCGGCGTCGCGGCGGGCCAGGTAGTCGTTGACCGTGACGACGTGGACGCCCTTGCCCGACAGCGCGTTGAGGTAGGCGGGCAGCGTCGCCATGAGGGTCTTGCCCTCACCGGTCTTCATCTCGCCGATGCGGCCCTGATGCAGCACCATGCCGCCGATGAGCTGCACGTCGTAGTGCCGCATGTTGAGCACGCGGCGACCGGCTTCGCGGACCAGTGCGAACGCCTCGGGGAGCAGCTCGTCGAGCGCTTCGCCGCCGGTGGCGCGCCGGCGGAAGGCGGCGGTCTTCTCGCGCAGCCCGTCGTCGGTGAGCGGGCGCATCGCCGGCTCGAGTTCACCGATGCGCACCACGAGTGGACGGAGCCGCTTGAGATCGCGGTCGTTCTGAGTGCCGAAGACCTTGGCGAGTAGGTTAGCGACCATGCGGGGCTGACACGTGCTTGGATATTCGTACGATCTTACTGGTGACGGCGGGGACCGTCAAGGAACGGGCAGGGGCGGGGTATATCAGTCGCCGCCGGTCTGACGCGCGCTCTTCAGCAGGAACTGGAGCGGGTTCAGCAACCGGTCGTTGACGCGGACTTCGTAGTGCAGGTGGGGAGCGGTGGCGCGTCCGGTGGCGCCGACCTTGCCGATGAGATCGCCGCGCTTCACCTTGCTGCCGACCTCGACGTCGAACTTCGAGAGGTGGCCGTAGCGCGATTCGAGACCGAAGCCGTGATCGATGCGGATCAGGTTGCCGTAGTCGCTGTAGGCGCTGGCGTGCACGACGGTGCCGTCGGCGGTAGCGAAGACCGGTGAGCCGCGGTCGGCCGAGATGTCGAGCCCGGGATGGAAGTCGGCGCCGCCGGTGAACGGATCGCGGCGTGCGCCCATCGACGAGGTGAGCCATCCGGCGGCCGGCCAGATGGACGGCGTGGCCGCGGCGAGCTTGTTGCGCTTGTCGACGCCCGACTGGACCGACTGCAGACGGCTCTCGAGGCCCTGGAGCAGATCGCGCAGGAGGCCGAAGGTGTCTTCGGGCGAGTTGAGGCTCGGCAACATCGCCAGCCCGGCTGCCGCGGTCGTGCCGGCGCCGCCCATCGCCCTCGACTTCACGATCGCCGGCAGCTTGTCCATGGCGGAGCGCAGCGCCGGGTCGAGCGCGGCGCGACCGCCGAGATCGTCGAGCGCCGTCTGCAGGCCCTGAATCTGGCCGGTCAGCGCTTCGGTGGTGTCGCGGTAGCTGGAGAGTTCGAGTTCGAGGATAGCCTGGGAGGCGTAGAGGTCGGCGACGTCAGCCTTGGCCTTCCACGCGGCGCCCATCCCGATGAGGACGGGCAGCGACACCACGGTGCCGAGCACGATCAGCGCCGGCCGCAGCCCGACGGTGAATCGCCGGACGACGCCAGTCTGGCGGTCGGCGAGCAGGATCGTGTAACGCGTGGGTGGCATCCGGTTGGTGTGGTGAGGCGCCGCATCCACCAGACGGACGCAACCCGACGAGCATACCACGCGGCCCGGCGACCGGCCAGCCGAACGGCGGAATAGGCGAAGATGTGGCGAATGAGGCCGGCCCGGCTCACGGCCGGGGCGCCGCGGCCCTGAATTGGAGCGCCTCGAGCAGATGCGCGGATTCGACCTGTGCGGAGGCCTCGAGGTCCGCGATCGTCCGGGCGACGCGCAGCGTGCGGTGCACGGCCCGGCCGCTGAGCCCAAGGCGGACCGCGGCCGTCGCCAGATGGCGCATCCCGTCCTGGTCGAGCGGGGCCACGGTCTTCAGCGCGCCGGGCGTCAGGCGGCTGTTGAGGGTCGCGCCGGTCGCCGCGGCGCGCGCGCGTTGGATGGTCCGCGCTGCCTCGACCCGGCGCCGCACCTCGGCCGAGGGCTCTGCCGGCGCGGTGGCGGTCAGCGTCTCGAAGGGCACCGGCGACAGTTCGACGGTGAGGTCGAGCCGGTCGCGCAGCGGCCCAGACACGCGCGCGTGATACCGCGTCACTGCCATCGGCGTGCAGCGGCAGGGGCGCGACGCCTGACCGGCGTAACCGCACGGGCACGGATTCATCGCGGCGACCAGCGTGAACGCGGCTGGGAAGACCACCGTGCCGGAGGCGCGCGCGATGCGCACGACGCCTTCCTCGAGCGGCTGACGCAGCGCCTCGAGGGCGCGGCGCCCGAACTCGGGCAGCTCGTCGAGGAAGAGCACGCCGTGATGGGCCAGCGTGATGTCGCCCGGCCGCGGCACGCTGCCGCCGCCGACCAGCGCGGCATCCGATGCGGTGTGGTGCGGGGCGCGGAAAGGGCGGGTGCCGACCAGACCGGCGGTACTACCCAGCAGGCCGGCGACCGAATGAATCGAGGTGACTTCGAGCGCTTCGTCGAAGACGAGCCCCGGCAGGATGCCGGGCATGCGGCGGGCGAGCAGCGTCTTGCCCGCGCCCGGCGGGCCGACGAAGAGCATGTGGTGGCCGCCGGCGGCAGCGATCTCGAGCGCGCGCCTCGCCGCCGCCTGGCCGCGCACGTCGGCGAGGTCCGCGTCGCTGCCGGCGGCGGGAAGGGAGGGGGGAGCGGCCATCGCGCGTGGCCACGCCTCGGCGGGTTCCTGCAGCCGCGCGACCGCCTCGGCCAGCGTCGCGATTGGGACCACCCGCAGCGCCTCCACCACCGCCGCTTCGGCGGCGTTGGCCGTCGGGAGCAGCAGCGCCTCCACCCCCTGACGCTGCAGCCCGATCGCCACCGGCAGCACGCCGCGTGTGGGCAGGACCGCGCCATCGAGCGAGAGCTCGCCGACGATGGCCATCTTTGCGGGGTCATGCCGCGGCACGACCCCGGCGGCGGCGAGAATGGCGACGGCAATGGGCAGGTCGAACGACGTGCCGGCCTTGCGCACGTCGGCCGGGGCCAGATTCACGGTGATGCGGTTGGCCGGGAAGTCGAAGCCGGAATTACGGATTGCCGCCCGCACGCGGTCGCGACTCTCGCGCACACTCGCATCCGGCAGTCCCACCATCGCGAAGATCGGCAGGCCGAACGAGACGTCCACTTCGACCGACACGGGAAACGCGTCGATACCGCGCAGCGCGGCACTCTGCACCTGGGCGAGCATCGCCGTCGTACCGGTCCAAGGATGATGCCAACAGGCGGCACGGTGGAATCCGGGCGTGTTCGTGGAGGCGTGGCGCGAAGGTGGCGGGAGGTGCGTACGGGCCGGGCGGCGAACGCCGCAGATTCCGCCGCTACTGCGCGTTGGCGCTGCGCGTCGAGTGGACCTGGAGTCGATCGCCGATCGAGAGCGCCGAGCCCTTGAGGCGGTTCCAGCTGCGCAGGTTCTCGATGCTCACGCCGTGGCGGCGGGCGATCGAAAAGAGCGTGTCGCCCTTGCCAGCACCCGCCCGCCCTCGGCGGCCAGGCCGAGCCGGATGGAGGCGGCCCCGGGCCCCAGCGCCTGGGCCGCGTTGGTG
>JANNIB010000318.1:0-4772 GCA_031404695.1 Acidobacteriota bacterium | reverse complement strand
GTTCCAATTTGGAAGCTATCCAATGGCCTGGATTGATGCTGGCGTGCATCTTATTAATTCCTTTTTGAAAGAAACGCTTCCGCAAGGCATGTTTAGCGATTTAATTACCGATGGAATAATAAGTGGTGTAGGCAGTGTAATTGTGTTTCTGCCCAACATTATTATTCTATTTTTCTTTATATCGTTTATGGAAGATACAGGCTATATGGCTCGTGCAGCATTTATGATGGATAAACTAATGCACAAAATTGGATTGCACGGTCGCTCATTTATTCCATTAATTATGGGATTTGGTTGCAATGTACCTGCCATTATGGCTACACGAACCATACGTAATAAAAACGATAGGTTGTTAACCATACTTATAACGCCCTTTATGTCTTGCAGTGCTAGGTTGCCAGTATATATATTGTTTATTGGCGCATTTTTTCCCAACAATCCAACCATGGTGCTAATAAGCTTGTACCTTACGGGGATATTGCTTGCCATTATAACTGCACATATTTTTAATAAAACTATGTTCAAATCAAAGGAGGCTCCATTTGTTATGGAATTGCCCCCATACCGAATACCTTCGATGAAAAGTACCGTTAAACATATGTGGGACAAATCGGCCCAATATGTACAAAAAGTTGGAGGGGTAATTTCCGAAGACCCGGCGCAGGGCTTCCTGCCGCAGGCCGGCACCTTGCTGCGTTACCGCGAGCCGTCGGGCCCCGGCGTCCGTGTCGATTCCGGGGTGGTCGAGGGCGGCACCGTGTCGGTCTACTACGACCCGATGCTCGCCAAGCTCATCACCTGGGGCGAAACGCGCGCCGAAAGCCTGGCCCGCGCCCGCGACGCTCTGTCGCGCTTCGAGATCCTCGGCGTGCGCACGAACATCGCGTTCCTGCTGGCCATCCTGCGCCACCCGGATTTCGTCGCCGGCGCCATCGACACCGGCTTCCTCGGCCGCGAGATCGATACGCTCACGGCCGACCCGTGCGGGCTGCCGCCGGAGTGGGCGGCGGCGGCCGCGTGGCACGCTTCCCGCGGTCCGGCAGCGACCACCGGAACCGCCGCGACGACGACGGTGACCGCCGATCCGTTCGACACGCTGCGCGGCTGGCGAGGCTGAGACGCGCATGAGCCACCGCTACCGCGTCATGCACGGCGCCGACGAACTGACCGCCGAAACCGGGGCCGACGGCGCCGTCGTCGTCGACGGCCGCCGCTTCCACGTCGCCGAGACCTCGCCGGGGCAATACCGGGTCACGAACGACGACGGCGTGCGGACGATCGTGGCCGTGGCCGGCCCGCCGCATGAGACCTGGGTGATGGCCGGCGGACAGGCGCGCACGCTGGTGGTGGATGGCTCGCCGAAGCGGGCCGCGTCGAGCCGCGCCACCGCGTCTGACATGACCGCGCCCATGCCGGCCACGGTCGTGAAGGTGGTCGTGGCCGTGGGCGACCGCGTGAGTGCCGGCGCGCCGGTGGTGGTGCTCGAAGCCATGAAGATGGAGCTGACCGTGCGAGCCGCGCGCGACGGGGTCGTGCGCGCGATTGGCTGCGCGGTGGGCGACTTGGTCAAGCCGGGCGTGCGTCTGGTGGAGATCGACCAGTGACGGTGCCGCCGGCGGTCACCATCGTGGAAGTCGGCCCGCGCGATGGGCTGCAGAACGAAGCCGCCGCCATCCCGACCGCCGACAAGGTCCGCTTCGTGCACGCCCTCGCCGACGCCGGCCACCGCGCGATCGAGGTCTCGGCGTTCGTGTCGCCGAAGTGGGTGCCGCAGATGGCCGACGCGGCCGAAGTCTTCGCCGCGCTGGCCCGCAAACCCGGCGTGCGCTACACCGCGCTGGTGCCGAATGCGGCCGGCCTCGAACGCGCGCTGGCCGCCGGCGTGGATGAGGTCGCGGTCTTCACGGCGGCGTCCGAGACCTTCAGCCAGCGCAACATCAACCAGTCGATCGACGAGTCCCTCACCCGCTACGGAGAGGTGATCGGACGCGCGACGGCGGCCGGGCTGCGCGTGCGGGGCTACGTGTCGTGCGCGTGTGGCTGCCCGTTCGAGGGCCCGGTGGCGCCCGCCGCGGTGCTGCGCGTGACTCAGGCCCTGCTCGACGCCGGCGTCTACGAGGTGGCAGTGAGCGACACGATCGGCATCGGCCATCCCGGTCAGGTGCGCGAGCTGCTGCGATATCTCGGCGCCGCAGTGCCCTCCGATCGGCTGGCGCTGCACTTTCACGACACCCGCGGCACGGCGCTCGCCAATGTGCTGGCAGGGCTCGATGCCGGCATCACGACTTTCGATGCGTCGGCCGGCGGCCTGGGCGGGTGCCCGTTCGCGCCCGGGGCCTCGGGGAACCTCGCCACCGAAGATCTGCTCTACATGCTCGACGGACTCGGCGTGGACACCGGCGTGTCGATCGCGGGCGTGGCGGCCGCTTCGACGGCGCTCGCCGCACGGCTCGATCATCCGCTGCGATCGCGCTACCTGCAGGCGACGGCGGCGACCGGTGCGCGCCCTTGAGGTCCCAGCGACGCGGCTAGCGGCCGACCGCCTGATTCGCGGCCATGACGACGATTGACGGCGCTGACGTGCCCAGCGTGCGGGCGGCCACCAGCGTGCCCACCGACACACCGGCGCCGATGCCGCCCATCGCCACCAGCACCAGCACGAAGCCGGCGCGCACGGTCAGTCCCGCGAAGCTGAACGGCGCGGTTGCCGGACGCGCGGTGGGCGGCGCGAGCTTGCGAGAAGCGACGAAGTACTGCTGCAGTTCGTGGGCCCCCTGCGCGGCCGGGAAACACGTGAGCGCGGCACCGAACGCGTGCGCCGTGCCCACCGCGGAGGGCGAGCGCCGGGCCCGTTCGGTCGCTTCCCACACCGGCATCGGGCAATCGCCGGTGCGCAGGATGCCGCTCAGCAGCCGGCCCACCGCCTTCACCGTCGAGATGTCGTCGGCGGTGCCAGCCGGCGGGAATGACACCGTGCCCGATTGCGAGATCATGATCGCATCGAGCGCCGGCGCGGCGTCGCCGGGACCCAGCTGTTTGCAGACGGCCTGCACGACGGCAACGGCTTCCACCCAGGTGGGTTCGACTCGCGTGATGGCATCGACCAGGCGCATGGGATCTCCAGATGCAGCGGTGACGCGTTCGAGTGCCCGCTCCGTTCTGGAAAGCGTCGCGATGGCGTGTGTCGCCTCAGTGATGGTCATGCCGGGCGCTCCAGCAGCACGGTGAGATCGATGTCGCCGCCCGGCGGCGGTTGCGGCGTCGGCACCGCGCTGGCGAACACCATCGCGGCGCGGTAGCGCAGCGGTGCCAGCCGGTCGACCCAGCAGCGGACGATCTGGCCATTGGCGACCATGCGGTCGGCCTGTGCGCCCTCTTCGACCGGCCGCGACAGCTTCAGCGAGCTGCGCGTGCCGGGGCGGATCCATTCGTGGAGCTCGACCAGCGCGCCCCCGGTGGAGACGTTGAGCACGCGCACATAGACACCCTGCGAGAGCGTCGCATCGACGTCGAGGCCGAGCACTTCGGCACTCAGCCTTGGCTGCGAACGGCGATCGCGGTCAGAGGCCAGGGAGAGGGGAGAAAACGAGTTCTGGTGAGTGCCGGGAGTGTTCATGCTGCCCGATCGAATAGCACGGACCGTACCATGGTGATTTCCTTAGGAAATATGCCATGTGCACGTGACTGCATCGCGCACTAGTCGCTCCTGGCCACAGCTCTTATCCCTTGTTTGGCTGACTTTTCGGCCCTGAATATCTCGAACGCAAGACTTCCCCGCCCCATTCCTGGCTCCTGGCCACGCTATGCCATCATGACGCCGCATGCCGGCACCCCCGCCCCCGTCCGTGACCGCGCTCGCCGCGCTCCGGCGCCGGCTCATCCCCTTCCTGTTCCTGCTCTACGTGGTCGCCTACCTCGACCGCGTGAACATCGGCTTCGCGGCCCTCGACATGAACCGCGACCTCGGGTTCAGCGCGACGGTCTACGGGCTCGGCTCGGGGATCTTCTTCATCTCCTACACGCTGCTCGAAGTGC
Organism: Acidobacteriota bacterium; assembly: GCA_031404695.1. Lineage (GTDB taxonomy): Bacteria > Acidobacteriota > Vicinamibacteria > Vicinamibacterales > UBA2999 > CADEFD01. The sequence goes on along the minus strand of JANNIB010000318.1, from coordinate 737 downwards.
CGAGCAATCTCATCCTGGCGCGGGTCGGCGCCCGCGCCTGGATCGGCCGCATCATGCTCACCTGGGGCCTGGTGTCGATTGCCATGGCCTTCGTGCGTGATGCGACCAGCTTCTACCTGCTCCGCTTCCTGCTCGGCGCCGCCGAAGCCGGCTTCTTTCCCGGCATCATCTACTACCTCACGCAGTGGTTCCCGGCACGCGAGCGGGCGCATGCGATTGCGCTCTTCATGACCGGCACGGCTATCGCCGGTGTGATCGGCGGCCCGATCTCGAGCGGCCTGCTGCTCTTCGACGGCGTGCTCGGCCTGCGCGGCTGGCAGTGGCTGTTCGTCGTCGAAGGCATTCCCGCCATCGTGCTTGCGCCGATCGTGTGGCGGCGTCTCGACACCCGTCCCGCCGACGCGCGCTGGCTGTCGGAGGCGGAGCGCGGCTGGCTGGTCGACACGCTCGAAGCCGAGGCGCGCGACACCCGAGGCGTGCGCCACGACCTGCGGGGGGCGCTCACCTCGCCACGCCTGTGGTGGCTGGCCGCCGTCTACTTCTGCCTGGTACTCGCCTTCTACGGCGTGAGCTTCTGGCTGCCACAGATCGTGCAGTCGCTCGGCGACCTGCCGTCGAGCGTGGTGGCGCTCATCTCGTCGTTGCCGTATCTCGTTGCCGCCATCGGCATGGTGTTCGTGGGGCGGCATTCCGATCGCACCGGCGAACGCCGCCGCCACGTGGCGATTCCCGCGCTC
>JANNIB010000317.1:0-3566 GCA_031404695.1 Acidobacteriota bacterium | reverse complement strand
AGGCGCTGGTCTCGGCCACCGGCACCTTCTGGGACACGGTGGTGGTATGCGCGCTCACCGGCCTCGTGGTCGTGAACTCCGGCGGCTGGCAGCAGGGCATGAGCGGTTCGGCGCTCACCAAGTTCGCGTTCGAGGATCTGCCGGTCGTCGGCCCGATCGTGCTCACGGTCGGCCTGCTGACCTTCGTCTTCTCGACCATCCTCGGCTGGGCCTACTACGGCGAAAAGGCCGCCGAGTACCTGTTCGGCACCGGGATCACCAAGAACTACAGTCTGCTGTGGGTGGCCGCGGTGATGGTCGGCTCGGTCACGACACTGACCGCGGTGTGGAGCTTCTCGGACGTCGCCAACGGCCTGATGGCGGTGCCGAACCTGATTGCGCTGCTGGCGCTGAACGGGGTCATCGTGGCCGAGACCCGCGAGTACCTGTGGTCGGGCAACCTCGACAAGAGCTCCTGAGGGTGCTGACCGCGCCGTCACTCGGCGCGCCGTGAACGCCGATGTATCCCGCGGACCTGCCCCTTCGCTACAAGTTCCTGCTGCGGACCTACCGCTGGCGGCGGGCGGACGCGGTACCCGCCGCAGGTCTGACCCGGCCGGTGACGGCATCGCGGGTCGCGCTGGTGACCTCCGCCGGCTTCGTGGCACCCGCGGAGGCACCGTTCGACCTCGATCTCAAGGGCGGCGATTGCTCGTTCCGCACGATTGCCGGCGACGCCGCACTCGACACGCTGGCGATGCATCACCGGAGCGACGCCTACGATCCGGCGCCGATCGCCAGCGATCCGAATGTCGCCTTTCCGCTCGACCGCCTGCGCGCCCTGGCGGCAGAGGGCGTCATCGGCGCGGTGGCCCCACGGCATCTGTCGTTCATGGGTTCGATCACGATGCCCGACCGGCTCTCCACGGAGTTCGCCCCGGCCGCCGGTGAGGTGCTCACGGGCGACGGCGTGGACATCGCGCTGCTGGTCCCGGTGTGACCGATGTGCCACCAGACCGTGAGTCTGGTTCAAGTGGAACTCGAGCGGCGCGGCATCGTCACGGTGTCGCTCACGGTGATGCCCGACATCACGCGGAAACTGGCGCCACCACGCGCGCTGGCAGTGGAGGCGCCGCTAGGCGCCCCGATGGGACCGCCGCGCGACGGGGAACGGCACTGTGCGGTGCTCAGGCGGATGCTGGCGCTCGCCACCCGGACGGACCTGCCGGTGCTCGACACGTTCTGACAACGGGCTCGTGAGGCCTAACCCGCGCGTCGAATCCAACCAAGCAGCGCCGCTCGCATGGCCTGCTGCAGGTTGAGGCGCTTGGCGCGCGCCGTCCGCTCCACGTCCTTCCACAACGCTTCCGGAAGTCGCACCGACCGAACACTCGACGGGCGCCGCTGCCCGTTGGCCGGCCGCCCGCGTTTGAGCATGACGGCGTCCGGCGGCAGCTGCGGCATCGCCCACAAGGACTGCAACGACGGGCCGCCCGGTTCGCCGGCTCCGGCAAAGGCGTTGCGGCGTGGGGGTGTGAACCGCGCGAAGTCGACCGGCCCGTCGAGGGGGTCAGTCGTTCTCGTAGTGCGCTTTTTCATGATTGGTCGCCCGCCGGGCACTGATGAGGCGAATCGTGTCGGCACCGACTTCTGCGTGCACGACATACAACAGCCGCTGCTGCCGTGAGTAGCCGATCAGGATGAAGCGATCCTCGTGCAACGAATCCGGGTAGTAGGCGGCCTGTGCGTCCTCGAAGGCGGTGGCGGCTTCGGGAAAAGCCACGCCGTGCTTTCGGAGGTTGGAGGCGGCCTTCCTGGCATTCCAAGTGAACCGCACATTCTAATTGTAACACATTTTACTGCGCGAGCGGCTCAGCCGGTCGAATTCACTTCACCGGCGTGAAGATCACCCCGGCGCCGATGAGATCGCGCACCAGCGCCGGCATCTTCCGGCCGGCCGCCGTGGCATCCTCGAGGACCTTCGGCAGCGCCGCCCGCACTTCGCGGATCTGCGCCATCTGCGTCGTGGTCGGCACCGACGTCGAGCCCATGATCGCGCCCTTGAGCTGACCGACGCGTCCGCGGACGTTCTCGGCGCCGCCGCCAAAGCCGCCGCCACCACCGCCGCCGAGACCCAGGCGCCGGCGCAGCCGCTCGAGCTCGGTGTTCAACGCATCCATCGACGTCTTCACGCCCGGAGGAATGGTGGCGTTGCGCGTCTGCTGCGTGAGCAGTGCCATCTGCGCACTGGCGTTCTGCACGATCTCGGCAGCGCTGTTGGCCTCCACCTGCAGGTCGTGCAGGCCCTTGGCCGTGTCGAACCAGGTCTTGCGATCGGCGTCGGTGATGCGGACGTCAGGATCGCCCTTCACCGTCACGTTCACCGTCTGGACGTCTTTGCCGTCGACGCGCAGCGTCGCCCGATAGCTGCCCGGCAGCACGAACGGCCCGTTGTTGCCGCCGCCACCGAAGCCACCACCACCGCCACCACCACCCGCGGCCGGCGCGCCCGGAGGCGGCGTCAACGGACGCAGTGGCTGCACGCGCAGATCCCACTTCACGATGTGCAGGCCGGCGGTGTTGCGGCCGCGCATGGCGTCGCCCGCGATCTCGCGCACCTGCGTGTTGCCATCGCGAATCACCCAGCTCACATCTTTGGCATCGCTCGCGAGCCGGAAGGCCAGCGTGGCGCCGGGCGCGGCGTTCGGCCCGAGGAACTGCATGTCGCCCTCGAAGCCCTTCATCTTGTCGTTGGCCTGGTTGAAGGCCGTCGCCGGCTCGGCGTCGAACGCGAACGCGAACGCGCCGGCCGTTTCGGCCTTCGACCACTGCTGGATGATCCCGGCGTCATCGAGAATCCAGATGCCGCGCGCGTGCGTGGCCAGGATGAGGTCGTTGTCGCGCGGGTGGATCTTCATCTCGTAGATGGGCGTCGTCGGCAGGTTGGCCTTGACGCGGGTCCACTGGCCGCCGCGGTTGTGCGAGACCCACAGACCGGTTTCGGTGCCGAGGTAGAGCAAGTCGGCGTTCTTCGGGTCTTCGAGAATCGTGCGTGCGACTTCAGTCTTCGGCAGGTTGCCGACTATTGAACGCGTGGTCGCACCGAAGTCGGTGGTGGCAAAGACGTAGGTGTTGTAGTCACCGCCGCGATGGCCGTCGAAGGTGATGTAGGCGGTGCCGTCGGCATGCTGGCTCGGCACGACGTCCGACACATACGTCCACTTCGGCACGCCGGCGAAGTTCGTGGTCACGTTGTTCCAGGCCTTGCCGGCATCGCGGGTGACGCTGACGACACCGTCGTCGGTGCCGGTCCAGATGACGCCGGCCCGGCGCGCCGATTCCTCCAGCGTCACGATGGTGCCCCAGGCGGTCACGCCGTCGTTCTTCGCGATGCGGACCTCCTTGTCGCTGGTGCCGAGAATCGACAGCGTCTCGCGGTTGGTGTTGGTCGAGAGGTCGCCGGAGATCGGCGCGTAGGAGCGGCCTTTGTCGCTCGACTTCATGAGCATCTGCGCGCCGATGTAGATGGTGGAGGGATCGTGGGGCGACAGCTGCATCGCCGTGTCCCAGTTGTAGCGGAACGACGA
>JANNIB010000316.1:0-6379 GCA_031404695.1 Acidobacteriota bacterium | reverse complement strand
GCGCCTGATGCGCAAGGAGCTGGTGGTGAGCCTGCTGAACGGCACCGTGTGGGGCGCCATCGTCGGGCTCTTCGCGTTCGTGTTCTATGCCAGCGCGGGACTTGGCGTGGTGATGAGCAGCGCCGTCGTGCTCAACCTGGTCGTGGCGGCCATCACCGGCGTGGCGGTGCCGTTGCTGCTTCATGCCGCGGGGACGGGATCCGGCGCAGGGGTCGAGCGTGTTGCTCACCTTCGTGACCGACGCGATGGGCTTCTTCCTGTTCCTCGGACTGGCGAGCGTGTTCCTGGTCTGAGTCCGGCCCGAATGTCGTAGCGTGTGCTACCCGGGGGCGGGGCGAGTGCGAAGCGCCCGCGTCAATCGCTTCCGAAGATCGCTCTCGAGGGTCGCCGCGTCAAACCGCCTGACCTGCGCGAGTAAGGTGCGTGGTCCGCGCCGGTCAAACGGGCCATGCGGCTGGACGCTCAGCAGCACTTCGGCGTACTCGGACCCGGATTCGGTGTGCGTGACGCCTGCCACCTCCACGCGCGCGGCGTAGTGGGCGGCCACCAGGGCACGGCTGAGGCGGGAGATCTCGCGCAAACTCAACGGCATCGGCGCCCGTCAGCCTACCACCGCGGTGTAACGGCAACCCGCAGGGCCTGCCGAAGGCACCCTTCTGGCGCGGGTTGGCGCGCCGGCGGGAGGGCGAGGCACTCAGCCTCGCCCTCCACACATCGCTAGCGGAACAAGCGCCAGACCTTGCCGAGGCGCGTGAAGATGGTCTCGCCCGACGACCCATCGACGCCGTCGTTGTCGGTGACCACGAACAACGTGCCATCCGGCCGCACACCCACGCCCTCGGGCTTGTCGGTGATCCAGCCGTTGGTCGAGAGCAGCGCCGGACGCAGGTCGTAGATCTCCTTCTCGTCGCGGGTGTACTGGTTGTCGCTGCCCGGTGAGAGCGGCAGGCGCACCAGCGTCTTGTAACCGTTGCCCGTCTCGGCGCCATCCGGCGTGTCGAAACTGCCGGTCATGTTGTCGCGCTCGATCAGGATCCAGCCATCGGGCGTGTAGGTGATCTCCGAGAGGCCGATCCACAGAGCGTTGACCGGCTTGGGCTGGAACTGATACGGCACCGCCGCCCAGGCCGCGTCGTTGTTCGCCACAGAGGGATCGAACACCCAGATCCGCGTCTGTCCCGGTTCGGCGAAGTTGCCGCCGTCCAGCGGGTCGTCGTCGACGAGGTCGCATTCCGGCGTGGTCGAGTAGTTCCAGCCGCGTTGCTGCGCCGCATAGATCAGGTAACCGCCACCCTCCTTGGCGACGATGTCGAGTCCCTCGAACCCGGAGCCGTGGCTCCCGGTGGCGCGGGTCGAGGCCGGCGTCTTGGCACGCTCGGCGGCACGGCACGCCAGCACGCTCGACGGCAGACCCACCGTGCGCAGGATGGCGCCGGTGGCCGGATTGACCTGAATCAGCCGGTTGGGACGCGTGTCGTCGGCGTTGCCCTCGCTGGCAATCCACAGGTCGCCGTTGGGGGCGTAGGCGAGACCCTCGGGGTCGAGGCAGCCCGCGGCGGTCGTGCACGGCGTGCCCACGGTGAGCGCGCGGGTAAGCACGGCCGGTGATTTCGTGGTGTCGACGTTGAAGATGGTCGTCGGCGTGTAGAACGAGTCGGAAATGGCCTGCAGCGTGCCGGAGCGGCCGGGCACTTCCGTCAGACCCGACAGCGCGCCCCACGGAATCGGCGTCGGCTTGGCTCCCGCGATCGACTCGTCGACCGAGGAGATCGAGGGATAGAAGGGGCCGTGGTCATCGAGTTTGTAGATCTGCACGGTGGAGCGGACGCCGAACGGCTGCGTGTCGTTCTCGCCGGAGGCCACGAACAGGTTGCGGTCGGTCACGGCCAGCAGGCCTTCGGGCGCCAGCGGGCCGGGCAGCAGCTGCGAGAAGCGCGGCACGCCAAACCGGTCGATCACGTAGACGGCCACGAAGCTGCCGCGCTCGGAGCCCACAAACAGCACGTCGGCGTTGCCGTACTTCGCAAACAGAATCGCTTCAGGCTCGCTGCCCTTGGCGTTCGACCGGCGCTCCGGGTAGTGCCCGACGCGCACGGCCAGGTGTTCGAACTCGTTGCCGCTCTCGTAGAAGACCGTGCCATCGAGGCTGAACAGGGTGAAGCCACGGCTGCCGCCGTCGTAGTCTCCTTCGTTGGCGGTCGCGATGCGGTCGCCCACCCACACCACGGCGTCGGGCTCGCGGAGCCGGCCGGGCTGCGCGTTGACGAGGGCGATCGTGTTGGGCACGCCGCTGCCGGCGCGCACCGTGTCGATCTGCGTGAGGTCAACGGCACCGGCCGAGAAGTGGGTCACCACGGTCTTGTGACGCAGGTCCACCACCACGATGTGGTTGTTCTCCTGCATCGTGACGACCGCCTGGTTCTTCTTGTTGATGTCGACGAACTCGGGCTCCGGGTCGTTCGGGAAGCGGCCCGCATAGCCGGCGAGGGAGATGTCATCGCGCTGCCACGACGCCGGCGGACCCGCCGTTTCGATGACCGCCAGGTAACCGGCGGGGTTGCCGAGCTGATTCTGCGGCATGCCGCCTAGGCGCCCGCCTCCGGCCGTGCACGCGCTCTCGCTGACCACCTGGTCGTTGGCCGTGCCACCGACGCACAGTGTCTCGTCGCGCTCGTTCTCGATGGCCACGGCGATGTAGCGGCCGTCGGGACTGACCTTGATCGAGTCGGGCTGGCCGCCCAGGTCGATCGTCGCCACCCGGGCGCGGGTGGCGAGGTCGAGCACCTGCAGCTCACCGCTCGCGTGCTTCTTCGACACGCTGCTGTCAACGGCCACCAGGACGTAGCGGTTGCGCCAGACGGTCACCGAGGTCGGCGAGTAGGCCGGCGCGGTGGCCGGATCGGGATCGACCGCCACCGTACCCGCGGCCAGGGGCGTGGCCGGGTTGGTGATGTCGATGAAGCCGATGGCGCCCTCGGCGTCGCTGTAGATGAGCGTCCGGCCGTCCGGCGTGGCGGTGACGATCTCCGACACGGTCGTGCGATTGAGGCCGGCGTTGCGGAAGTTGGCGAAGGTGCCCACACGTTTGAACCGCCACTCCGGCTTGCCGCGCTTCCCGCCGCGGTCGTCGTCGTCACGGTCGTCGTCGTCGTCGCGATCGCCGTCGCGCCCTATGTAGTCGCGATCGTCGTCACGGTCATTGGCGCTCTGAGGCGCGCGGTCGTTCGCGAACGAACTCTGTGACGCCGCAACCGCCAGCATGACAGCGCAGCCGAATCCGAGCAGGGTTCTTCTCATCGTGGTCCAGTCCTCCAGACAGACCAGCCACGCTACAGGGCTCGTGTATCGGCGATGTGCCAACGGTGTGTCGACCGCCGCTCATTCCTGCCCGGATCCGGCTCGGGCGGTGCCGCGACGCCGGACGCCGCGCCGGTTGTATGATTCCTGCCAGTCAGCCGAGGAGGTGTCCCGATGCTGAATCGTCGAGCTACGGCGCCTCCGAGCAGGTCGCCGGCGACATCGCCAACGACCTCGGGATTCGCGACCGGATCTTCTGGGCCACCAAGGTCAATGCGGCCGGCCGCGAGGGATTGTCAGGCGCCAAGGCCGACTCGGCCAAGGCGCGCGCGCAGATCGAAGAGTCGTTCAGGAAGTTCAGGCTCGCGAAGATCGACCTGCTGCAGGTGCACGACGTGGTCGATGTGGCCACGCACCTGCCGATCGTGAAGGAGCTCAAGGCGGCGGGCCGCGTGCACTACATCGGCATCACGTCGACGCGCGAGAATCAGTACCAGGAACTCATCGGCGGCATGGGCCGCCTGCCGACGGCCGAGCATCGAAAGCGCATGATCGCGCTCGTCGACTCGCTGCCGTCGGCGTAAGCACCCGCGGCGCCCTACGGGGCGTCGGGCGTCTGGTCGGGCGCTTGTTCGCGCGACGCTGCGGCGCCAGCCAGCGTCAGCATCAGGGCATTCAGCCGCTTGACGAAGGCCGCCGGCTCCTCGATATGGCCGCCTTCGGCCAGCGTCGCCTGATCGAAGAGGATGTGGCTCCAGTCGGTGAACTGCACCGGATCGCCTTCCCCGGCCAGGCGGCGCACGATCGGATGCGACGGGTTCACTTCGAGAATCGGCTTGCCGGCCGGCACCGCCTGCCCGGCGGCCTTCAGCATCCGCTCGAGGTTGGTGCTGAGGCCGTCTTCGCTGCTGACCAGGCACGCCGGGGAATCGGTGAGGCGATGGGTCACGCGCACGCTGCTGGCGCGATCCCTGAGTGCGGTCTGCATCCGTTCGAGCAGCAACGCGTGTTCGCCGGTCGGCGTGCTGTCGTCCGACGTCGGCGCGCCCCCCCCGATGGCGCTGAGATCGAGATCTTTGGCCGCCGCCGACTGCAGGGGCTTGCCGTCGAACTCGTGGAGTGACGTGGACACCCACTCGTCGATGCGTTCATGCAGCAGCAGCACCTCGACGCCGAGCTTGGTGAAGATCTCGAGATGCGGGCTGTTGCGGGCCGCGGCATGGCCGTCGGCGGTGATGTAGTAGACGGCGGCCTGCCCGTCTTTCATGCGGCCGACGTAGTCGGCCAGCGCCACGGTCTGCGCGTCGTCGGCGTTGTGCGTGGACGAAAAGCGCAGCAGCTTCGCCAGCCGGTCACGGTTGGCGTGATCTTCGGGCACGCCTTCCTTGAGCACGCGGCCGAACATGTTCCAGAAGGTCTGGTATTTCGCCGCGTCTTTCTCCACCAGCTCCTCGAGCAACGTCAGTACCCGCTTGATGGCCGCCGTCCGGATCGCCTGCACGTCCCTGGACTGCTGCAGGATCTCGCGCGACACGTTGAGCGGCAGATCGCTCGAGTCGACCACACCGCGCACGAAGCGCAGGTAGGCCGGCATCAACTGCTCGGCGTCGTCCATGATGAAGACGCGTCGCACGTAGAGCTTCACGCCGCGCCGGTGATCGCGGTCCCACAGGTCGAACGGCGCCCGCGACGGCACATAGAGCAGCAGGGTGAACTCCTGCCGCCCCTCCACCCGGGCGTGCGTGTAGGCGAGCGGCGCCTCCTGGTCGTGCGCGAGGTGCTTGTAGAGCTCGTGGTACTGCTCCTCGGTGATCTCGCTCTTGGGACGCGCCCACAGGGCCGACGCGCGGTTGACCTGTTCGTCGTCGTCGGTCATCACCTGGGTGCCAGCGTCGCTGTCCCACCGCTCCTTCTTCATCAGGATGGGGATGGCGATGTGGTCGGAGTATTTGCGCAGGATGTCGCGCAGACGATAGCCGGTCAGCAGCTCGTCTTCGTCGGGTCGCAGGTGCAGCGTCACATCGGTGCCGCGCGAGGGCTTGTCGACGGTTTCCACCGTGTAGCTGCCTTCGCCGTTGCTCTCCCACCGCACGCCGTGTTCGGTGGTGAGACCGGCACGGCGGGTGACGAGCGTCACCCCGTCGGCCACGATGAACGCGGCGTAGAAGCCGACGCCGAACTGCCCGATGAGCTGGGCGTCCCTGGCGTGGTCGGCCGTCAACTGCGCGAGGAACTCGCGTGTGCCCGACTTGGCGATGGTGCCGATGTGGTCCACCACGTCCTGGCGCGACATGCCGATGCCGTTGTCAGACACCGTGATGGTGCGCGCCGCCTTGTCGTAGCTGACCCGGATGCGCGGCTCGGGGTCGCTTTCAAAGAGCGCGGGGTCACCCATGGCCTCGAAGCGCAGCTTATCGGCGGCATCCGAGGCGTTCGAGACCAGCTCGCGCAGGAAAATCTCCTTGTTGCCGTACAAGGAGTGAATCATCAGCTGCAGGAGCTGCGAGACCTCGGCCTGGAATCCGAGGGTTTCCTTCGTGGACGTGTCTGCCATCGCTGTGCGCTCCGCGGGATGATCGGTCATGACTCAACCCATGATTCTGCCATGGCCCGAGCCCGCGCGGGCCAGGCACGTAACCGCCGACCCCGCACACGGCGCGTCAGATTCGACGCGTATCCAGGTAGACGGTGTTGTACAGCGACCCGCCGCGCGGAATGTAGCCCTTCGACACGAGATACCGCGTCGTCCTCGACAGACGGCCCGCCTTCGTCGTCGGCACGGCTTCGGCGCAGATGGCGGCCGGGCGGAACCGTGACAGGTCGAGTGTGCGGATGATGGCGTCATCCAGGCCTTCGACGTCGGCCATTTGCTTTAATGCCTGCATGGCTTTTTCTGCACGGTATTCCTGAAAAAAACCTACTATGGCATTTAGTAAAACAATGACCAGGATAACAATTGTATCCGTAAGGTCGCCAATGATACCTGATATGATTGCTGCCGCCAGTAAAATTAAGATCATCACATCTTTAAACTGTGCTAACAGCATGCCGGCTATACTTTTCTTTTTGCCTTCCTGTAATT
>JANNIB010000315.1:0-2617 GCA_031404695.1 Acidobacteriota bacterium | reverse complement strand
CACGCACGACGTGACGCTGCCGCTTGCTGCCGCCGCCGGCCGCGAGATCGTCGCCATCGACCTGCTGCCCGGGAATCCCGCCATCGTGCGCAGCGCCACGCTCTCGCTCAAGACGGCCGACGGCGCGACGCGGCCGCTCGGCGTGTGGATGCCGGGAGGCACGTCCGCGGTGGCGCTGGCCGCCCCATTGAAGGTGCCCGCCGGCGCCTCGCTGGTTGCCCACATCGAATACCGGCGCACCTGGAAGTACGAGGGTCAGGTGCTGAGCGACACGAGCACGATCGGCCTCTACGCGGGAAAGCCCGGCGCCAAGGCGCCGTCGCCTCGGGCGACGCCACGCGCTCCGGGCGCGGCACCTCGGCCGCGCCAGTAGCCGCGCCACCTCAGGACGTCGGCTCGGGTCTGTCTGTCTGACGCACGCGCCACACGAGCGCGGCAGCGAGCACCGGTGCAAGCATCGCCACTTCGGTCGTCACCGCCCACAGGTTGTGCGCCCAGAACCCCTCGAGCCAGTAGCGTCGCGAGATCGCCTCGAAGACATACGCATGCGCGAAATAGAACGCGGAGGTGAGGGGCCAGAGCGCCATCACCCCGAGCGGCGGCGTGTCGTCGGATCCAAGCCAGTCGAAGAGCACGTGCGAGGCCCACGCCAGCACGATCGCGATCGCCAGGCGGCCGTGGCCGCCGCGCCACAGCCACACGGCGATGCCGACCAGCACGGCGGCGCCGAGACTGTGCGTCTCCATGTTGTGGCGCCCCCACAGGAAGTCGAGGTCGGGCAGCACCCCCGCTACCGTCGAGGCGATGACAACGCGCGACGTGAGCGCGCCGCGCAGGCGGACCAGAGGGCTGCCGGTCGAGCGGCCGCGCCGGTCGCAGACGAGGCCCACGATGGCCCCGCCCAGCGCATGTCCCACGGGGCTCGGCATCCACTCACCGTACGCAACTCATGCACGCGCGGTCAATCGACAGCGCGGCAGAGTCTGCGATCCGGCGGCGACCGCGGCCCGAGGGGCGAAAGTCCACCGTCCTCATAAACTACTGATAATGAAGGCCTAGCAGTTTGGGTCTACACGTATTTTCGCTTGACTTTCGCTTGGCCCGCCGTTAGCATCGTCCTCGGTTGAGCGGCGGCTCCGAATGGGGAGCGGCCCACCGTCGACGGAGATTCCAGCCATGGCAGTGGATGATGTGAAAGAGCGCCTCAAAGCCATCGAGATGGCGGTGGGCCAGATCGAAAAGCAGTTCGGCAAGGGCGCCATCATGCGCCTCGGGTCCAAGGGCCCGGTGGCGCCGCACGAGGCGATCTCCACGGGCTCGATCAGCATCGACTACGCGCTCGGCATCGGCGGGTTCCCCCGCGGCCGCGTCGTCGAAGTATTCGGCCCCGAGTCGTCGGGCAAGACCACCCTCACCCTGCAGGTGATCGCCGAGGCCCAGAAGGCCGGCGGCATGGCGGCATTCGTCGACGCGGAACACGCCCACGACGCCGAATACGCCCGCAAGCTCGGTGTCGACATCGAGAACCTGCTCGTGTCACAGCCCGACAACGGCGAACAGGCGCTCGAGATCGTCGAAGTGCTGGTGCGGTCGGGTTCTGTCGACGTGGTCGTGGTCGACTCGGTCGCGGCGCTGGTGCCACGCGCGGAAATCGAAGGCGAGATGGGCGACGCGCAGGTGGGCCTGCAGGCGCGCCTGATGTCGCAGGCGCTGCGCAAGCTCACGGCCGTGGTCGCCAAGTCGAAGACGACGCTGGTGTTCATCAACCAGCTGCGCGAGAAGATCGGCGTGATGTTCGGCAGCCCGGAAACGACCACCGGCGGCCGCGCGCTGAAGTTCTACTCGTCGGTGCGCGTCGACATCCGCCGCATCGGCGCCATCAAAGACGGCGATGTGGTGGTCGGCGGTCGCACGCGCGTGAAGATCGTCAAGAACAAGATGGCGCCGCCGTTCCGCGAGGCGGAATTCGACATCATGTATGGCGAAGGGGTGTCGCGCGAGGGCGATCTGGTCGACATCGCCGTCGAACGCAAGATCATCGACAAGAGCGGCGCCTGGTTCTCCTACGGCGGCGAGCGGCTCGGCCAGGGGCGCGAGAACGTCAAGACGTTCCTCAAGGAACACACCGACATCCGGCAGACGATCGAGGATCGCGTGCGGCGCGAGCTCGGTCTGACACGCGAGACCGAACCCGCCGCGGTCTAGCGTCCTCGGCATCTGGTTTCTTCCGGCGGCCGCCGCGCTGGCGTGGCCCCGCCTGAGAGCCTCTGCCTTCCGGGCCTGCCTCGCGGTGTCGCTCGCCTACGTCGTGGCGAGCGGCATCGTGAAGCCCATCGTGGGCCGGCCGCGCCCCTATCAGGCGGGCATCCTCGCGGCGCGCACCGTCGCGGCCGCGCCGCCCCTAGCTGGAGCACGCGGCGACCGCCGCACCTGCCGCCCGCAGTGGCGCCAGCGTCATCGGCACCGTGGATCGACGCGATCGCCCTGTGTTATAGTCAGTTTTCTGTGCCTGCCCGGCTGGCACAGAGCGTGGCCAGGTAGCTCAGTTGGTAGAGCATGCGACTGAAAATCGCAGTGTCGGCGGTTCGATCCCGTCCCTGGCCACCAACTTTCTGCT
>JANNIB010000314.1:0-2731 GCA_031404695.1 Acidobacteriota bacterium | reverse complement strand
CACGGCTTCGGAGTTGCCGCCGCCCGTGTAGTACGAGTGAGCGGCCAGCGGCACGCCGCTGGCGTCGAGCGCTCCGGCGTGACGCGACAGCGCGGCGCCGCGGTAGTAGTCGTGCTGGATGTCGTTTTCGCGCGTCCAGATGGTCTTCACCGGCAGCGGCGACATCGCCCGCGCGATCCGCACGCCGAGATCCACGTAGTCGAAGGTGAACGGCAGGCGCCGGCCGAAGCCGCCGCCGAGCAGGAAGTTGGTGAGCGTGACGTTGTCGACGTCGATGTCGAGCGCCTTGGCGGCGGTAGAACGCGCATTCAGCGGGTCCTGCACGCCGGTCCAGATCTCGACCCGGTCGCCCTCGACCTTCGCCGTGCACACCATCGGCTCCATCGTCGCGTGGGCCAGGAACGGCGCCTTGTAGTCGGCGGTCACGACCGTCGCGGCGCCGGAGGGCAGCTCCGGCGGTGCGCCGATGGCGGCGTCGAAGGCGGCGAAGATCGACGCGGTGGAGACAGCGCCGTGGCCGGCATCGGTGAACTGCGGCGACAGCGCCGCCAGGGCCTTGCGGGCACGCCAGAAGCTGTCGGCGACGACCGCCACGGCCTCCTTGAGCAGCACCACCTTCTTCACGCCGGGCATCGCCTCGGCAGGCGCCGCGTCGACCGACACCAGCGTGCCGCCGTGCACCGGCGCCATCGCCACGGCGGCGTAGAGCATGTCGGGCACGCTGACGTCGATGGCGTACTTCGCGCTGCCGTCCACCTTCGAGGGGATGTCGAGCCGCTGCGGCGAGGTCCGTCGCAGCGTATAGCTGTCGGTGGCCTTCACGGCCGGGTGCGTCGGCACCGGACGTCCGGCAGCGGCGCGGGCCAGCTCGCCGAAGGTGTGGCTGCGGTTGGACGCCGCATGCGTGATCCGCGACGCCTTCACCACGCACTCCGATGCCGGCACGCCCCATTCGGCCGCCGCGGCGGTCACGAGCATCTCGCGCGCGGCCGCGCCCGCCACGCGCAGCCCGAACTCGCCGGTGCTGCGCACGGCCGTCGAGCCGCCGGTCACCTGGAAGCCGAACCACTCGGCCACCTTGAAGGCGGAGTAGTCGACGCCGCGCTCGAGCATCGCCGGCACGTAGCCGCCGCCGGCGGCGCGCACGATGTAGCCGTTGGCGTAGGCGTCGAGAGCCGGCGCTTCCTGCACGCGCACGAGCGCCCAGTCGGCGTCGAGTTCCTCGGCCGCCATCATCGCCAGCGCCGTCGGCGTGCCCTGCCCCATCTCGCAGTGCGGAATCAGGATCGTGATGGTGTTGTCGGGGGCGATCGTGATCCAGGTGGTGAGCTGGCCCCGGGCCGCCGCGTCGTCACTGACGAGCGAGTGCCGGCTCGGGGCGAAGGTGAACCCGGCGACGCCGAGCAGGAAGCCGCCGCCGCTGATGGTGCCGGCGCCGATGAAGGCGCGCCTGGTCCACTTGTTCACGACGTCGCTCCCGCCTTCGCGGCGTCGTGGATGGCGGCGCGCACGCGGGCAAAGGTGCCGCAGCGACAGATGTTGGTCAGGCGCTCGTCGATCTCGTCGTCGGTGGGCGCCGGCGTCTGCGCCAGCAATCCGGCCACCGCCATGATCATCCCCGACTGGCAATAGCCGCACTGCGGCACCTGATGCGCGACCCAGGCCTGCTGCACCGCGTGCAGCGTGCCGCCCGGCGCCAGGCCCTCGATCGTCGTCACGCTCTTGCCCTCGGCGGCCGACGACGGCAGCACGCACGAGCGCACGGCGCGGCCGTCGAGGTGCACCGTGCAGGCCCCGCAGGCGGCGATGCCGCAGCCGTACTTGGTGCCGGTGAGCCCGAGCTGCTCACGCAGCGCCCACAGCAACGGCATGTCGGGCTCGACGTCGAGAGAACGCGCCGTGCCGTTGACGGTGGTCGTGATGGCCATGCCGGTCCTTTCGGGTGAACGATCTACTTGCCGTTGAGCTCGTCGTAGATCGCCTGCACGGCCGCGGTGAGCCGCGTCGAGTTGTAGCCCGGGTACTTGTTGATCCACGCCGTGTCGGTCGCGGCCTGCTCCACGGTCTTGCCGGACTTGTGCGCGGCACTCGCCCGGGCGTAGAGGTCGGCGAGGAACTGCTGGAACACCGCCACGTCCTTCCAACCCGCCACCGGCTGATGGCCGCCGATGACCGTGTCCACGTTCTTCACGCTGTCCAGCAGCTTCGTCAGCGTCTCGGGCCAGGCGCGGCCGCTGCCGCCGTTGCTTCTGTCGATGAAGGGCGCGTCTTTCCACGGGAACATGTCGCCGGCCTGCATCGTGCGCAGCGCGGTGTAGACGATGAAGGTGTCGCCGCTCGTGTGACCGGCGCCGAAGTGATAGAGGTCGATCTGGTCCTTGCCGGCGCCGAGCGTCAGCTTGTCGGTGTAGGTGCGCTTGGGCAGGAACTGCGCCTTGTCGCCCTTGAAGGCGTCCATGCGCGCCATGTTGGCCTTCGTGTTCTCGTGCACCACGCTTTCAACGGCGGCGCCGAAGAACTCGTTGCTGCCGGTGTGGTCGCCGTGCGAGTGGGTGTTGATGACGGTGACCACCGGCTTGCTCGTGACCGTCCTGATGCGCTCCAGGATGGTCGGCCCCCAGTTGGCGAGCTTGGTATCCACCACCACCACGCCGCGGTCGGTGATGAAGACGCCGGTGTTGCCGCCACTGAAGGTCTCGCGCGGGGCCGGGCTCGACCCCGTGATGATGTA